>JANPFZ010000570.1:0-5601 GCA_031423655.1 Polaromonas sp. | reverse complement strand
TTGTCGGCTGGCCAGCGAAATGCCATTGCCAACAACAGCGTGCGCGACAAGTCGCCGATGACACCTCACACCTCACACCTCACACCCCACACAAAAAGCAACGCGCCGCCGTGTTACTGGCGCAAATTCCTGACACGCACTGCGCAGGTTTTCCGTTACCGTGAATTGTTTTTCCGCATTGGGCCAGAGACCTTTGATGGATTTCAAGGACTACTACAAAACCATGGGCGTCACCAAAGACGCGACGCCTGACGACATCAAGCGCGCGCACCGAAAGCTGGCGCGCAAGTACCACCCGGACGTCAGCAAAGAAAAAAACGCCGAGGCGCAGTTCAAGGATTTGGCCGAAGCCTACGAGGTGCTTCGCGACCCGGAAAGGCGCCTGGCCTATGACCAGCTGGGCGCGAACTACCAAGCCGGGCAGGAATTTCGCCCACCGCCGGAATGGGCCAGCCGCGAGGCTGCAGGCAGCGCAGGTTTCGACACCGGCGACGGCGCCGACCACAGCGCATTCTTCGAAGAGCTGTTGCGAAGCATGGGTGCCCGGAGCGCAGATGCAGGCGGAGGCGGCGGGAGGCGCGGTGGCCAGACCACTTTTGACATGCACGGCCAGGACCAGCATGCACGCATCCAGATCAACATCGAAGACGCCTACAGCGGCGCGGCGCGCTCATTGCAGTTGCGCATTCCCGACCTGGAGACCGGTCGATTGCGAGACCGCACCATCGAGTTTTCAATTCCCAAAGGCATACGCGCTGGCCAGCACATTCGCCTCGCCGGCCAGGGCGCGCCGGGTATGGGGCGCGGCAGCCCGGGTGACCTGTACCTGGACGTGGAGTTCTTGCCTCATCGCCTGTACCGCATTGACAAACTCGACGTCTACATGGACTTGCCCGTCGCGCCGTGGGAAGCGGCGCTCGGCGCTGAAGTTGAAGCACCCACACCGACAGGCCGGGTCGAAGTGAAAATCCCGCCGGGCTCGGGCAGCGGGCGCAAGCTGCGCCTGAAGGGGCGCGGTCTCCCGGCGAAGGTGCCGGGTGACTTTTATTTTGTATTGCAGCTGGCTGTGCCAGGCGCAAGCACCGAGGCAAACAGACAAGCCTATGCCGACCTGGCGGCCGCTTTCAGCGCCTTTAATCCACGCGCACATCTGCAAGAACTGGAACGCCAGTCATGACACCCGACAAGCCCGATGCAGCCGGCCTGCAGCTGACCGCCCTGATTCTTGAAGATCAAAGCGAGATGACACTCGCCGACATCTGCCGCGCCTGCGCTACGGAAGACGGCGTAATCATTGAAATGGTCGAAGAAGGTGTGCTGACGCCCGCCGGCCAGGCGCCAGCGCAGTGGCGCTTCAGCGGCCTGCACTTGCAGCAGGCCAGAGTGGCGGTGCGCCTGCAGCGCGACCTGGGTGTGAACTTGCAAGGTGCCGCTTTGGCCCTGCAATTGCTCGAAGAGCTGGACTTGCTACGGGCCAGACTGCGCGGCATGTCTGGCGATTGATACCGCGCATCGCGGCTCGTCACCTGCGCAGTCCGACTAACGTAAACTGCCCTGCTATACCACGCCCGCTAGCTGCGGCGGTTCCGTGTCCGGCATCGAATGAGGAATCCGTGCGTTGAAAGCGTCAACCCGCAGCCAGAATGTTGTGCAGAACGAACGTCTCAGCACCGTTCGGTAGTAACCCGCTAAACCGGATTCAGACCTCGTCTTAACATCCTCTTGGACCAAAAACGAACGATCGTTCTTTTGCGCGTTTCAACGCACTTTTACTGCCTTGTGTGAAAATTTTCTGGAGTCGTTTAAATGAGAACTTGGAAATATGCGCTACGCGCATTGGCTACAGCGCTGGTTTTGACCGGTTGCGGCGGCGGGGGTGGCGAGACCAGCAGCAATTCGGTCGGCTTCACGTCGATGGTCAGTTTTGGCGACAGCCTGAGCGACATTGGTAGCTACAAGGTCAGTGCTGTTGCAGCCGCTGGCGGCGGCAAGTGGACGGTCAATTCAGCGACGTCGCAAAACTGGACGGAACTGATCTCGGCTCAATACAAACTGCCAGCGCCCTGCCCGGCGCAAACCGGCTTGCTGAGCATCATTCCGCAGATACCAGCGGTTGCCGTACAGAATTTTTCCGCCTGCCGCAACTACGCACAGGGCAGCTCGCGCGTCACCAGCCCCGCAGGCCCGAACAGCGTTGCCATTCAGCAGGCTGTTTTGCAGGCGACAGGCTCCCCGGTTGCTGCTGCACAGGCGGCTGGCATTGGCCTGATGGCGCTCCCCGTCGTCAATCAAATGGCGAATCACCTCACCAACGTCGGTGGCAGCTACGACGGCAAAGAGCTGGTCACTGTTTTTGCCGGCGGCAATGACATATTTTTAAATCTCAATGGCGTGTCAAGTGCGGCAGCAGGTGGTGCTGGTGCGGTGGGCGCAGCCCAGTTTGCAGGATGGTCGCCGGCCGTTCAATCAGCTGTGGCTGCCGGGGGTGCAGCCGCCGTGAATGCGGCAGCGCAGGCCGCAGTTTCCGGTATGGCCCAAGCCGCCACAGAACTGGTTGCGGCCATCGACACGCAGGTGCTGGCCAAGGGCGCCAGGTATGTCGTGGTGCTGAACGTGCCTGACGTATCGACCACACCTTTCGGTGCGGCGCTGGACGCGAGCACGAAAGGCCTGATTGTGAACATGACGACCACCTTCAACAACACGCTGAGCCAGGGGCTGGCCGGAAAACCTGGCATCTTGATGGTTGACGCCTACACGCAGGGGCGTGACCAGGTAGCGAACCCGGCGCAGTACGCACTGAGCAACGTCACGACCGCGGCCTGCAGCAAGACATCGCCGGCCAACCCGCTGGCAGGCAGCTCGCTCACCTGCACCGCTTCCAGCCTGATCCCCGGCGACACCAGCCAATACCTGTTTGCCGATGACGTTCACCTGACGCCGTATGGCTATCAATTGCTGGCGCAGTTCGTCACCAAGAATCTGGCCACGGCCGGCTGGCTCTGATCGAGCTAACTTAGCTGATCGAGCTAACTTAGCTGATCGAGTTAAGTTGGCCCTCAACGTTCGAATCAAAACCTCATGACAAAACCCATCTCCACCCTGCTGGCCCTGGCAACACTGGCCTTCGGCAGCTCGGCACTGGCGCAGAAAGCCGGCAGCTTCTCGGCCTCCATAGGCGGGACACACATCGCGCCGTCCGTTGACAGCGGCAACCTGAGCGCACCGAGCTTGCCGAACACGAAAATTGACGTCAACTCGAACAGCCAGATCACCGGCGCGATCAACTACATGGTGACCGACAGCATCGCGGCTCATGTTCCGATCGGCTTCGGCTTCAAGCATGAAATCAGCGGCGACGGCGCGATCAAAGGTGTCGGCAAACTGCTTGAAACCAAAGCCCTGCCGATCACGCTGATCGGACAGTACCGCTTCATGGAGGCCAGCGCCACGTTCCGCCCCTATCTGGGCGCCGGCCTGTCGTATGTGCGCTTCTACAAAGAAACCGGAACCGGCACGCTGACTGCCCTCACCAACCCCGGCGGCCCGGCCACCGGTGCGAAGTTTGACTCCAAACTCGCCCCGACGCTGCAGATTGGCGGCATCTACAGCATTAATGAGAAGTGGTATCTGGACGCCAGTTATGCAAAGACCTTCCTGAAGACCCGCGCCACCTTGACGACCGGCCAGACCATCGACGTCAAGCTCGACCCGGGCGCGTATTCGCTGCAGGTGGGGTACAAGTTCTGAGCGCGTTTGCCACCTGCAAAAAGGCCGTCAATGTGACGGCCTTTTTTTTATTTACAGGCGGGCGCCTGCCGTACAAAAGGCACGGGCGTCAGACAACGCGCTTGCGTGAAGACGGACAACGGCCTCTTCAAAGTTCTTCGGTGCGCCAGCATGCAAAGCTCTGCGGCATGGCAAGTTTGAACGCGATCTCTCCTTGCGATGACTGGCGATCAGAGGATTGCTGCGCCGCTAATTGGCATTGAGCACTTCGTTGCAACAGCGCTATGTCCAATACAACAACAGGCAATCGAATCCACACCCGAACCGCAACGACGGCCTGGCACCAGCTTGACCTTGCCAGGTGCGCAGAGCAGCTCACCAACGATACCGCCCTCGGCCTCAGTCACGCAGACGCGGAAAGTCGGCTCATGCGTTACGGCCCCACCCAGCTCGCACAAACGCAGCCGCGTTCGCCGTGGCTGAAGTTGCTCGACCAGTTTAAAAACCTGCTGGTACTGGTGTTTCGCGGTTGATCATGTGATCAAACTTGGCCGGACGCATACGCTCCGTGCGCGCCAGAAAGGAAATCAGCCCAGGATCCAGGTCACCGGACCGGGTGCCCATCATCATGCCGGCTGCCGGCGTAAAACCCATGCTGGTGTCTATCCCTTGTCCGCCGCGCACAGCGGCCAGGCTCGAACCCTGGCCCAGATGCGCCAGAATCACGCGCCCATCTGCTGCCTCGGTACCAGCCACGTGTCGGAGTTCCCCCATCAAGCCGGCATACGACAGACCGTGAAAGCCATAGCGCTGCACGCCCATTGCTTCGTAGCGGCGCGGAATCGCAAGCATTTTGGCGACGCGCGGCATGTGGCTGTGAAATGCGGTGTCGAAGCAGGCCACCTGCACGGTCTTTGGAAACTTCGCAGCAATTACTTCCATCAACGCAATCTCGCCAGCAAATAAGCCAGACCGACCACAGGATCAGGTGCCGCAATGGCCGCACGCTCCAGCACCTCGCCCTGCATGCCCTTCAAGGTGAAAGTTGCCAGCGTCGAGCCAACGCCGTTGATGGCTCCGGAAACGACTGGAGACACAGGCGAATCAGCGCTAAACAGTGCGAACTTCAGGCTTGACGAACCCGCATTGAGCGTCAGTACAGAAGTTTTGGGGGGCGCGGGACGACTGTTATCAGTGGCAGTGGCAGTGGCAGTAGGTGAGGTGCCGTTTGGTTGCGATGTCATAACTTGTTCCAACGTGAGCGGTTTGTCCGGCGGCGGCTTGTCATCCAGAAGACCGGGCGGCAGGCTCCGCGCGACTTGCGCTGTTGATTTCTCTTTCGCTGTGCTGCGCGGCGGATGATGTCCTGGCGAAGTAGCGCCCGAACGCGAAACCAACGCCTTTCAAGAGATGCCAAAGGTAGTTTGGCAGCAGCTTTGCTGCGCTGCTTTGATGTAGCGCAAGGACTTGTGGAAAGCCTGCGCCGTAAAAGGGCTGCATCAGACCACACGCTGCGCCACAAATACATACAGCGGCAGTCCCAGAAGAATATTGAACGGGAAAGTCAGCCCCAGCGACATGCCGAAGTACAGCGACGCGCTGGCCTCTGGGATGGCATGCCGGATGACCGCTGGCACGGCGATGTAAGAGGCACTGGCGGCCAGCACCATTAACAGCGCGGTGTTGCCCGCTGACATGCCCAGCACCGCGCCCATCGCCAGCGCGAGCACCGCATGCGCCAGCGGCCCGCCAATGGCATAGGCCAGCAGCCACGCCGACTTGCCTTTGAGCTCGCCCATATTGCGCGCCGCCATCAGGCCCATGTAAAACATACTGTACTTGAACCTAAGTATGTACTTAGGTTCAAAAACA
>JANPFZ010000569.1:0-2101 GCA_031423655.1 Polaromonas sp. | reverse complement strand
TGAGCGTCGGGTCCCAGGTGATTTGGGCGTCGAAATGGGTGTGGCTGTCGATGATGCCGGGCATCAGGGCCAGCCCGTCGGCGTCCACCACCTTTGTCGCGTTTTTTGGAATATTATGGCCTGTAGCCCTTATTAAACCTTCGTACACAGCTACATCTTTAATAGCAGGCTCAGCGCCCGAACCGTCGAATACGAGCGCGTTGCGGATCAATAAATCGGGGATAACGGTCATCTGCTTATCCTTTCAGGCCGTGCCGGTTCAGGCCGCCTTTTTCATCGCTGGTGCAAACATGGTTTCCATTTCATGGCGTACCTTGTAGGCGTCGGTTGAGGTGTCCATGGCCACATCGGCCCAGCTCAGGCTCTGACCTTTCTTCACCGCGCGCACGACTTTGACGTTGTGTGCCAAACCCAATGGCAGACCACCCATCTTCATCGACGCGTCGGCCGGCAGCAGCTTGCCCCACACGGTGTAGCCGCCTTCGCCGTCCAGCATGTCACCGGGTTGGAGGTCCCGCTTGGCGGTTGCCACCACGTCGGCGCCCCAAGTGGTCGCCACGCCGGTGGGCTCGCCGCGTAGCGCGACGCTCGCCACGGATACGCCGACTTCCAGCCCGATCAGGTGCCAGCGCTTGTACAGCGTGAAATAGCGCCCGCTGGGGTCGGTGTGGGCGTTGTACTCTTCAAAGCAGTTCTTGATGTAGTCGGTCTCGGCTTCAACTGTGACCCACACGCCCATGCGAATGTCATAGGGAATTTTTCGGCCATCGGTTTCCAGCGAGGAAATCACTTCAACCATGCCCTTGCGCTCCAGCACGCCGCCCTCTTGAATCGGCCGGGTGACATACGGAATGTCTTCCACGCTGGCCGGCGGGTAGAGCAGGCCGTTGCTGGGCACCGTGAGCCCGGTCGCATTGGCCACGGCGGTGCATTCGATGGAAGGCTTGGAGCCATCCAGAAAGCTGTTGAACATTTTTGGATTCAGTCCGCCGCGCGCAGCCTGTTCAGGCGTGAGGCCGTAATTGCCCCACACCGTGTCTGGCGTTGATTCGGAAAAGTGCGGCAACCATTTGTGTCCCCGACCTGCTGCCACGACCGGAAAACCGCAGGTGCGCGCCCAGTCAACCAAATCACAGATCAGTGCGGGCTGGTCACCAAAAGCCATTGAATAAACCACACCGGCCTCAGCCGCTTTTCGTGCCAGCAGCGGGCCGCAAAATGCGTCAGCCTCAACGGTGACATTGACCACATGCTTGCCATGCGCAAAAGCCAGCAGGCAATGCTCGACCGCTGCCACCGGGTTGCCGGTGCATTCCACAATGATGTCGATCTGCGGATGCGTGACCACGGCGCGCCAGTCGTCAGTGATCCAGGTTGCTCCTGTTTTAATAGCTTCTTGCGCAGATTCTGCCTGGGCTAGAGCCGGATTCCACCCTACACGGGCGAGATTCGTACGTGCTGCGTCGGGCGACAGATCGGCTATCGCCACCAGATGCACACCGGGTGTCTTCGGAATCTGCGCCAGGTACATCGAGCCGAATTTGCCGGCGCCGATGAGGCCGATGCGAATGGGCTTGTTGTCTGCGGCGCGTTGCTGGAGTTTGGTGTAGAGGTTCATTTGGACGGGTAAGTTGATTTGTTAACCCGTTCGCACTGAGCTTGTCGAAGTGCCTTTTGAGCGGCACGGTGGCTTCGACAGGCTCAGCCCGAACGGAGAGGGGATGGACTCAGGCGGCTATGCGTTCGGGGGCAAATTCTTGCATCGACGTTTGTAGCGCCGAAGCCGGCACGCCATCCTTCCACGGCAGATCCACCGGGTAGTCTTTCACCAGGCAGTCGTCGGGCAAACAGTCAATCGGCGTGAAGTCGCGGTGTGCAATGAACTCGGGCCGCTTGTAGCGGCGGATGTGGTTGCTCACAGCGCACAGGCTTAAGTACACCGCCACGCGATTGAAGGGCGACAGGTTGCTGCCCGAGGCATGCACCAGGCACGAGTGAAACAGGATCATCGAACCGGCCGGGCCTTTGGGGCTGACGATGCCGCCTCCGACGCTGTGGCCATCAGCGTCGTATCTGCCTTTGCCGCCAGCGCGCTGCACCA
>JANPFZ010000568.1:0-2360 GCA_031423655.1 Polaromonas sp. | reverse complement strand
AGCGCCGTGGAATTCCGGTAAAAAACTCGAGGGCGGCAATCGCGGCCATCGTCCAACCGTCAAGGGTGGTTATTTTCCGGTGCCGCCGGTTGACAGCACACAGGACATGCGCGCCGAGATGTCGTTGATTCTGGAGTCGCTGGGCATTCTGGTTGAAGTGTTCCACCACGAAGTGGCGGGCGCAGGCCAGAACGAAATCGGCACCAAGTTCAGCACGCTGGTGCAGCGGGCCGACTGGACGCAGATGCTGAAATATGTGGTGCAAAACGTTGCCAATGCCTACGGCAAAACCGCGACCTTCATGCCCAAGCCTATCGTTGGCGACAACGGCAGTGGCATGCACGTACACCAGTCGATCTGGAAAGACGGCAAAAACCTGTTCGCTGGTGACGGCTATGCAGGCTTGTCAGACTTTGCGCTGTATTACGTCGGCGGCATCATCAAGCACGCCCGCGCCCTGAATGCGATCACCAACCCCGGCACCAACAGCTACAAGCGCCTGGTGCCCGGCTATGAGGCGCCGGTCAAGCTGGCTTACTCGGCCAAAAATCGCTCGGCTTCGATCCGCATTCCGTATGTGGCGAATCCCAAAGGTCGCCGCATTGAGGCGCGCTTCCCTGATCCACTGATGAACCCGTACCTGGGCTTCTCGGCGCTGATGATGGCCGGTCTTGATGGTGTCGAGAACAAAATTCATCCGGGCGAAGCGGCTACAAAAGATTTGTACCATCTGCCGCCGGAAGAAGATGCATTGATCCCGACCGTCTGCCACAGCCTGGACCAGGCACTGGACTGCCTCAACGCAGACCGCGGCTTCCTGACCAAGGGTGGTGTATTCACCGACAGCATGCTGGACGCTTATATCGAATTGAAAATGGGCGAAGTCACGCGCCTGCGCATGGCTACGCATCCGATCGAGTTCGAGATGTATTACTCGCTATAAAAAGTGTTCGCGGAAGCGAAACCCACTGACACCGATTAAAAAGTGTGTTTTGTGGTCAAAAAAGGACGACATTTCTCGTCCTTTTTTTATGCGCGTTTGTGGTTTAAGGTTGCTCCCTTGTCTTTTCGCCCCTTTGCGCCATACTGATCAACCACGACTGATCGCCTTAAAGCTTGAGGCTAACTGCTATGAAACTCACTATTTTGTTGTCCTCTTTCACGCTGCTTCTCGCCAGTGCGGGTGGCGCTGCGTGGGCGCAGCAGATTTTTCGCTGTGCCGGCGCAGCCGGTGCGCCACCGGAATACATCAACAACGCCAAAGACGCGCAGACGCGCAATTGCAAGGCCATGACCGGCGGCAATGTGACGGTGGTGCAGGGCACTGCGGTGGCGCCAGCACCAGCCCTGCGCGCGGCAGTTCGTGTGGCCGCTACGACGCCTTCGGGCGGTACCCGCACTGACGGCGGCCCCGAGCAACGCGCCAGAGACAGTGACTCGCGCAGCATTCTTGAGTCCGAGCTCAAAAAAGCCGAGTCGAAACTCGCCGAACAGCAAAAAGATTACAACAACGGTGAACCCGAAAAACAGGGCATTGAAAGCCGCAACTACCAGCGTTATCTTGACCGGGTCGCCGAGATGAAGGATAGCATTGCTCGCAATCAGAGCGACATCGCCGGCATCAAACGCGAAATCTCCCGCCTGCCTTCCACGAACTAGCGCGCTCCTGCGCCTGTGAGCAACATGCCCGGTTCAGGCAAGCCCAAGACTTTGAAATCGTTGCCCGCCCAGGCGGCACCCAGACCGGGTCGTTCGAAGCTCACGCAGTCGGCCAACGCGCCGCAACTGATATCGATTCCCACCCCTCGCTTCCAGTCGTTTGACCTGTTGGCCACCTTGGTGGCGGTCGTCCGCACCGACGGCCTGGTTTTATTTGCCAATGCTGCGCTTGAAGACGCATTGGGCATTTCACGCCGAACCATTGAAGGCTCGCAGTTGCCCGACTGCTTCACCGAGCCGCATATTCTCCAGAACGCACTCGAAGGTGCGGGAAGCAATGAATTCGCGGCGCTGCGCTACGACTCCTGGCTCAAGCGCGTCAACCACGAGGCCATGCCGGTGCATGTAGTGGTGGCACAAACCGACATGCCCGGCGAGGCCATCGTCGAGCTCCTGCCGCTGGAGCAACAGGCCAAACAGGACCGTGAAGAGCGTCTGATCGATCAGGCCCAGGCTAACAAGGAATTGATTCGTAACCTGGCGCATGAGATCAAAAATCCGCTGGGCGGCATTCGGGGCGCCGCGCAGCTGCTGCAGATGGACATCAGCAAGGAGCTGACCGAATACACGCAGGTCATCATCCATGAGGCTGACCGGCTTCAGACGCTGGTCGACCGATTGCTGGCACCGCATCGCCGCCC
>JANPFZ010000567.1:0-16389 GCA_031423655.1 Polaromonas sp. | reverse complement strand
CCAGCGTGCTGCGCAGATCGACGACGAGGTAGTCTCTGGCGAAATGCGGCGTGAGTTCCGCGGCATTGCGGTCAAGAAAGGCCTCGTACTTGCGGCAGAAAGGGCAGTTGTCTGCGCCCAGATAAACATAGAGGCGTTTCTTCTCTCGTTGTGCGCGAGCAAGCGCGGCGGTCAGGTCGAACTCATAGCGCTGCGGGGTGCCCACAGGCATCACCACGATGGGCGCGTACGCGGCTGGAATGCCCGCCACTGCGGCCGACGTGGTGAACACCCAGGCACCGAATAACAAGGCAAGCCAGCGCAGCATGGTCATCAGATCGAGAGCGTGCCAAAGTACCGTGTATCTTTCGAGTCAAGCACCTCGGCACGCAACTCCCCCGGCCCCTGCGGCACAAAGTTAAAACGCAGCGTCGGGTTTTCGCTGACCGAGAAATCGAGATCAGCCTCAAAGATAGTTTGTTGCGCGAAGCGGACCGCGATGGAGCGAACGAAGTGCGGCGGAATGTACATCACCGTCACCTGGTTCAACTCGAATCCGGTGTCGTTCGGATGAACCACGGTCACTTCGGCCGCGGTAAGCGCACCCGGCCGCCATGCGTCGGCCACTTTAAGCACCGTCTTGCCGATCAGGTGCGGTGCGCTGCGGTTGGGCGGGGCCGAGCAGCCGCCCGACGTTTTGACATAGCGCGAATCGGTATGCAGCTCACCGTTGGAGAGTTCACTGATCACGCGCACATGGCTGTATTCATCGACACGCAGCCGCGTCTCGAAGTCTGCCTGGCCCACGGCAGTCGTCAGGTCAAGCGTCACGGCAACAGGCGACGGATTTTTGTCCACCACCAGGTGAAGCTTTCGCACGTACAGGTCAGCGCCCTGCGGCACTTTGGACACAACCTTGACCGGAACCGAAGCACCATAGGCCGCACGCAGCGGCACGGTCAATTGCACTGTGCCCTGCCCCGCGATAAATTGGCGGCCGGGAAACATCCGTTCGCGCAGACGATCCCATTCGGGTGAAGACGCATCGTGCGTTGCCGAGGGCAGGCCACCTGGCGCGGCGCTCACGGCACCTGGTACCAAAGCCAGCGCAGCCAGGCGGCGCAGCGCGGCACGACGGGGGAAAAGCAGGGGTGTGGTCATGGCGTCTACCTCAAGAATTATTTAAACATTAAATCGCGTTCAAAGCGAAGGAAAGCAATCGATGCATTGCGCCGGTGAATCGTGTCGTATTGATCCCAGTTCTCGAACTCGGGCAGCTCTCCATCTTCGGAGACGCTGAGCAGAGATGTGCCCTTCTCTACAAGCGAGCGCGTGCGTGCCTCCAATTGCGTCAGGTAATGTTGAACGGCTTTTATCAACGATGCTGGAGACGCCGCTCCATGCCCAGGCACCACTTGCGCAAGGTTCATGCCGTGAAGGTCGCGCAATGCCTGTTGCCAGCCGGCGAGTTCGCTGTCCTGAATGTCCGGAATGCGTTGGGCATCGAGCAGCCCGCCAGCGTACAAAACGTCAGTTTGCACATCCAGCACAGCGATATCGCCCGGCCCGCTGGAGTGCCCAAAATAAAGCAGCTTCACCGGTCGGCCAATCAGATCGAGCTGGTGGCTGGCATCGAATTCCTGATCGGCTTTATAGATTTCTGTGCCGCGCATCGCCGCTTCGCCGAGGGTCTGGCGCAAGGTCCTCAGGCAGGTTTCGCAGCGCGAAGCCATCAGGCGCGCGGTGCGGCTGTGCATGCGGACAGGTATGCCGCGCTCGCGGAACGCCGCCGCACCGAACAGGAACTCGGGTCGGGTGTGGGTGATGAGTGCGACGCGCACCGGTTGATCTGTGACCTCACGGATCAACGCCAGCAGTTCGCGGCCATGCGCGTACGAAGTCCCGGTATCGATGGCGATCACACCGCGCTCGCCGACAATAAAGCCGGCGTTTCCGATGCGGCCCCAATTTTTCTCATCAGCCACTCCGCCCGATCCGGCCACCATGTAGACGCCTGGCGCGATCATGACAGCCCGCCCGCTTCGCTTGCCACCTGCAAGCGCGCAGCCCTGGAATGCACTCAAAACCGATGCGCTTGATCCGGCCAGAAACTGGCGGCGCGCCAGCGTGGGCGCTACCGGCTCCGGGGCCGACGCTGCAAGCATGGCAAGGCGCTTGGGACGGTCCCGCCTATAGCGCGAGAAAGACGCCATCACCGAACGAAATGGCACGCGCATTGCTAAACTGACTTTCTACAGTTACTGTCAACGGAGCGACGAGGATGAAAATGCGTGACCACTTAAAACCTTTGAGCAGCCTTGTGCTGACCGCTGGACTGTTGCTGTTCGGCCATCTCGCATTTGCAGCCGAAACAGAACCACCGACGCTCGCGGTACTTGGGTTCGATCTTGTCGATGACCATCCTGATCCGGCACGGGCTGAACTGCTCCGCCCACGTCTTGCGGCTATCAAGACGCAGCTTGAAAAAGGACTTCATGAACGCGGTCTCTACCGGGTGGTGGACCCGGCTGCAGCCCAGGACCTGATTAATACCCAGCGCGCAAGCAATGAATTCTTGTACCGATGCAACGATTGCCTGGCAGACGTGGGCAAGCGCCTGGACACCCGCCTGGTGGCGGTCGGTTGGGTGCAGCGCGTCAGTGAACTCATCCTGAATGTCAATGTGTTGGTGCTGGACTCCCAAACCGGCATCGAAGTATTGAGCAAGTCTGTTGACCTGCGTGGAAACACCGATGAGACCTGGGCGCGCGGCGTCAACTTCATGCTCCGCGACTGGGCTGAGCGCCGCACACGCAACCCGCGCTACGGGCAATAAGACGGGTTGGACTCATGGCGCCGCTGCGTGAAGCGCGTCGACCAGTTCGAACCGCATGTCGCGCGAATCCAGCGCTGTCACGCGCATTTCACCCTGACCCTGGGGCTGGAAATAAAAGCGAAAATTCGGATTTTCACTGATCGAAAAATCGAGATCTGCGGAAAAGACCGGCTTGCCCGAATAGCTCACATCGACTTTTCGCACATAGTGAGCGGGCGTGAACTGCCGCGTCAACTGGTCCATGGCCAGACCGGAATGGTTGGGATGATTGATCATCAACTCGGCTCGTACAGGCTCGCGGCCCTTGAGGTCGCCATCGACACGCAGACGCATTTTCCCGAACGACGCCGACGCGGCCTGCACATCGCCGCCCGCGGGTGCCGAGCAGCCGCCCGAAGCCTTGACAAACCGCGTGGCTGCGTAGAGTTGACCGTCGTTCATCTCGACAATCGCGCGCACGTGCGAGTATTCGTCTACCCGTACCCGCGTCTCTATCTCCACACGCCCGCTTTCCGGTATCAGCGCAAAGATCGCCGATATCGGCGAAGGGTTGGCATCAATGATCAGGTAGAGCTTGCTGACGAAGCGATTCGTCGTCTGCGCAAACCCGGTGCGGATGGCAATCGGCACCGTCGCGGCATCAATGGCGCGTGCGGGTGCCTCAAGGCTTAACAGACCGGCAGGCGCTGCCTTGATGACCCTGTCCTGAAACAGGCTGGCACGAACCTTTTTCCATATCGGGCTGGCGGAAGGGTCGTCTGACGGTTGAAGTGCAGCCCCACGACCCGCACTAGCCAGTACCAGCAGCAGGAGCGTGAGGACTCGGGCGACAAAGGGAGGCATATTGACTGTCTTGCAACTATCTTGCAAATATCCTGCCTATCGGCTGCTCAGGAAACAGGAATTCTCGGCCTCGGATTGAAGATCACGATAGCGCTTGATTTGTGGCTTGATGGTCTCGTTGTCTCGCAGATCGCCTCCGCGTTCGCCACCGATGGTGACCGCCTTGACGATGGTGGTCATCGTCACGTAGTCATCGAATTTGACTTTAAGCGCCAGATTATCGAGCGCGCACGAACACTTGTTGACCATCTCGAAGTTGGAACCGGGGTGGGCTCGCATGCATTCCTGGACATACAGCATCCGGTCCACGGTTGGAAAATCGTTGGCCGATGCCGACGCTACCGCAGCAAGCAGGGCAGCCGCGCAAAAAAATCTGTTCTTCGCATTCATCGTGTGGGTGTTCCTGAAGTTTCTCGCGATGCCGTCGGTGTCGAATCGAAGACCATTTCTTCGGCCAACAGCGGCGGCTCGCCAGCCGATGCGCCATTGACTCGTGCACGGATGGCATAAACCCCGCCGGGCACACCTTTTGACAGGGTAAAAATGTATTGCTTGTCAGCGAGCTTTTCATACCGCGTACGCAGGGGGTCGTCTGAATAGGGCGAGATCATGATTTGCCGCGCAGCAATCGCCCTGCCCCTGTACATCACTTCGACATCAGAGATTTCCGCTCCGTTGAACACAGCCATTCGAATGCGCTTACGGAAGTAGTTGGGCTGCCCTTTGGTGAGGCGCTGCATCTCATGGATATCGCGCTCCAGGAAATGCAGGATCACGGGATTACCCTGCGCCAACTCAACCTCGGGCAGCTTGATGCGGCGCGCTCCACCAAGAAACTCGGTGGTAGTGATGCAGCACTGCGACTTGGGTTGCGCCTTCAAGGCAACCGCAACCTTGTCCTCGAAGTTCTCTTCAAGACTACCCATCTTTCGAAACGTGTATCGCAGCGTCGTGGGCGTGGTCAATGTACCGAGGTGATTAGTCATGAAAAGTGCGCGCTCGGCTGGCGAGAACTCCTGCGCCGCTCCGGCAAAGCCTGCATACAGTGTCAACAGGACTGTTGCCAAAACGCGCACACCATGTCCCTGCCCTGCCAAAGTCGGCACGCCAAGCCAGCCCCAACGAAACACATGGTCGCGATAGGCAACTGACCCGTACCGAAGACTTTTAAACAGACGAAACTTCATGGCACGTGATGCCGATCACTGCTTGGGCTTCTGAGCAACACCGGATTCCTCCATCAGCGGAACGCCGTACTCTTGCAGAACGGCCCTTATCTCGGTCTGCCTCGACTGAATAAGCGATTCCACCTGACGCTTCCATTCGGGTTCGCCATAACGCACCCCCATTGCCATCTGGTAGTCAAATTGAACGCCGGGCTCGGACCTCAACAACACTACTTTCAGCGATTTTGATTTGATGCGTTTGGCAAAGTACCCAGCTATTGGCCCCCAGACGATGGCGACATCAATTCTTCCGTCTGCCAGGTCTTTTTCGATGATCTCGCCCGGGTACTGACCGGGATCAGCGCTCAAAATCTTGTACGGTACGCCACGGTCCACCAAGCCGTGTTTGCTGAGCCAGGCCGACGCTGGAGAACGGTCATACACACCAATACGGAGGGTGTCTAGCCGCCCCTTGTCAACACGCAGGAAGTCATCGCCGGACTTTACGCCATCCAGGCCTATTCCCGTAGGGAACACCATGGCATAAGTTGATCGGTAATACGGCTGCGTAACAGATACCTGGTCAAAACCCACCGGCACCCCCATCACGATATCGCAGGGATAGTCCTGGCCCGGAAGTTTGAAGCGCAGCGTGTTGCGGATAAAAGCCATCCGCTGCGGAAAAGAGTAGTAAGTGACCGGAAGACCGAGCGCTTTGCCGAAAATTTCGGCGATACGGTTTTCCAGACCGGCGCCATCTGTGCTGGAAAACGGCAGGTTGTTCGGGTCTTGACACACACGCAACGCCTTGCGCTCTGAAAGCTCTGTTTGCGCAAAGCCCGCTACTGTCGATACGCATAACGCCGCCCCAACCAGCAGAGCGCGCAGCGTGTTCATGGCATCGGCTCGACTTTGGCCCGGGTAATGGCACCGTCCGAGCGGCCCTTCAGATAAGCGTAGAGGTTGTCCATGTTGTCCATGACCATCTTGCTCGATGAAAAGCTCTGCATGCCTTTTTCAAGGCGGCCGTCCCGGACAGTTTTAATAAACTCTTCCTTCGGAAGCGTCTTCAGGCTGTTGACCAGCGACGGGCCAACCATGCCTTCCTGATTCGCCCCATGGCACCGGTCACAAGCGGCAGCACGCCAGGTGCGAAAACCTTCCATCGTTTTGGCGTCCACCTTGTAACCATCAACCACCTGGTACGGCACAGCAGCGCTCTGGCCGAAGGCCGAACCGCTAACAACCATCAAGAGGCCCACAAAAAGTTTCGTTCGAAGATGTTTCAATTTAAATATTCCATATTCAAAGAATGGGACGGCATGTCTGCATGCCGCCTTTGATTGCCCGATATTCGTTAGCAAACCGCGTCAGCTGGCCAGCGCGCCGGAGGCCTTGGCGGTATGCGTAGCAATGGCATCCATGAGAGGTGGAGACAAGCAATCGTAGGGCGGAAGCTTCAGCTCGATCAACCTTGCCCGGACAGCTTCCATGTTTGCAGGGTTTGCACCCGATTCGATGATCGACGAAACAAATGCTGCAAATTCTGGAGGTGCCCAACCCGGCTGGCTTGAGCGTTCGGTATGGATAAAGTCGAGGCCAAAGAACGGATGGCCTTTGTTCTCGATCCTGCCGTACATGTGAACGCCGCACTCCTTGCAGGCATGGCGTTGAATTGTCGCTTTGGCATCGATGATCGCGAGTTTGTCAGCATTGGCGGTCACGCTGACGTTGTCCCGCGAAACCACGGCAACCTGAGAAAAAAGAGCGCCTGCTGGTTTCCAGCATTTCGAGCAGCCACAAACGTGATTGTGTGCACACTGACCTTTGATCGCTACTTCAACTTTGTTCTGTGCGCAGGCGCAAGCCAGTGTTCCGCCAGAAAAATTACTTGCAGCGGGCTTTAATCCGTCATCGACGGCTGGATGGATCTTTACATTGCTCATGATTATTTATTCTCCAATGTCTAACATGCGAACTGGTCATTCGGCTGGGGCCGCGACCAGTACTTGAAGGTTTTCTTCCCCAGCAAACATCAATCAATACTTGATACCCGGCATTCAATATTCGTCACCTAACACAGCCTTGCCGTTGGCGCTGTGCATTATCAAAAAACCACCACAGAGCGAATCGATTTTCCTTCTTTCATAAGAGCGAAGGCGTCGTTGATCTTCTCCAAAGGCATGACATGCGTGATCAGGTCATCGACATTGATCTTGCCGTCCATATACCAATCGACAATCTTGGGCACGTCGGTACGACCTCTGGCACCGCCAAAGGCAGTTCCCTTCCAGACCCTCCCCGTCACCAGCTGGAAAGGTCGGGTCGATATTTCCTGGCCTGCGCCCGCCACGCCGACAATAACGCTAACGCCCCAGCCTTTGTGACAGCATTCCAGCGCCTGGCGCATCAGCTGAATATTGCCTATGCATTCAAATGAATAATCTGCCCCTCCCTTGGTCAGGTTAACCAGATAAGGCACGATGTCTTCCTGCACCTCTTTGGGATTGACGAAGTGCGTCATACCTAATTTTTCAGCCAAAGCTTTGCGTGCCGGATTGATATCGACGCCAACAATCATGTCGGCACCGGCCAGTCGAGCGCCTTGCACCACGTTCAAGCCAATCCCACCCAGACCAAATACCACGACCTTGGCGCCCGGTTGTACTTTGGCGGTGTAAATCACCGCGCCGATACCGGTTGTAACACCGCAGCCGATGTAGCAGACCTTGTCGAAAGGGGCGTCTTCACGAATTTTGGCCAGGGCTATTTCCGGCACCACCGTGTAGTTGGCAAAGGTGGACGTCCCCATGTAATGAAAGATATCCTTGCCGCCCAAGCTGAAACGGCTGGTGCCATCAGGCATCACCCCTTTGCCCTGCGTGGGGCGAATTGCCTGACAAAGATTTGTCTTTTGCGAAAGACAGTATTCGCACTGCCTGCACTCCGGCGTGTACAGAGGAATGACGTGGTCGCCGGGTTTGAGACTGCTCACCCCGGCGCCAACTTCAACGACGATACCGGCACCCTCATGGCCCAGAATGGTGGGAAAAATGCCTTCCGGATCTTCACCAGAGAGCGTGTACAGATCGGTATGACAAACACCTGTCGCCTTGATCTCAACCAAGACTTCCCCGGCACGCGGACCCTGAAGTTTGACGGTTTCAATGCTCAGCGGAGCGCCTGCTTTGTAGGCAACAGCGGCACGCACGTCCATTTGTCACTCCTGTCGTTAAAGTGTTGACCAACTGCTCATCCCGCAACACACCGCACCGGAGTAGTGGTGCTGGTGGGGAGCGCCCAGTGCAGTGCAGCTGAATTAGGCGCCCCCCGATCCATCAAACTGGTTCAGCAGTTCAGTTCAGTTCGGCAGTGCGAACACCGTTAACGAACCGCCAAGCTCCGTGTACTGGCTCAATTCCTTGTAGCCACCCACCGCCCCGAGGCCGTCAGCGTCTTTCTCAAGTCCGGCCGCCATGCCAATTCCTGCCCAGCCACCGATGCCGGAATAGACCCCGATGTACTGCTTGCCTTTGTGCTCATAGGAAAATACATTGCCGATAATTCCGGAAGGGGTCTTGAACTTGAACAGCTCTTTATTGATGTCTTTCGCATCGACGCATTTGAGGTAGCCCTCAAGCGTGCCGTAGCAAGAAATACCACCAGCGGTGTTTAGCGAGCCGCTCCAGACAGAGAACTTTTCCGCCTTGGTTTGCACAATTTTTCCAGTGCCGGCATCCCACGCAATGAAATTGCCCATACCACCATGACTGGCAGGGGTTGGATACATTGACAAAGTCGCACCGACATACGGCTGACCGGCCGTGTATTCAACCTTGAACGGCTCGTAGTCCATACAGACGTGGTTCGTCGGCACGTAAAAGAGCTTGGTATTCGGATCGAATGACGCAGGCTGCTGATCTTTGGAACCAAGTGCTGCAGGGCAAATACCTTTGGTGTTGACGTCAGCCCCCGCCTGCGCAGGCGAGAACTTCTTGACAACCTGTGGCCTGCCGGTCTTCATATCGACGTGCGTGGCCCAGTTGACTTTGGGGTCAAACTTCTCGGCCACCAGCAGCGCGCCACTGGCGCGATCCAGCGTGTAGCCGAAGCCGTTGCGGTCAAAGTGAACCAGCGCTTTGGTGGGCTTGCCTTTGACATCAATGTCGGCCAGGATCATCTCGTTGACGCCGTCGAAATCCCACTCGTCATACGGAGTCATCTGGTAAACCCACTTGGCTTTACCGGTATCAACGTCCCGCGCGAAGATTGTCATTGACCACTTGTTGTCCCCTGGGCGTTGCGCCGGGTTCCAGGTCGATGGATTGCCTGTACCGTAGTACATCAGGTTTAGCGCCTTGTCATAGCTGTACCAGCCCCAGGTCGTTCCACCACCGATTTTCCACTGGTCACCTTGCCAGGTCTTCAGCGACGAGTCTTTGCCGACCGGCTTCATCGCGCCGTCGGTCCAGGTCATCGTTGTTTCCGGATCCATCAGCATTTCCGCATCCGGCCCGACGCTGTAGCCTTTCCAGGCAAGCTTGCCGTCGGACAGGTTATAAGCCGCAAGGAACCCGCGCACACCCCACTCCCCGCCGCTGATACCGGTGATCACCTTGTCTTTGAAAATGTGCGGCGCGTTGGTATTGACAGCACCTGTCTTTGGATCGCCGTTTTTAACGCTCCACAAAACCTTTCCAGTCTTGGAGTCCAGGGCAACCAGCATGCTGTCGGCCTGCTGCAAAATGATCTTGCCCTCAGCGTAGGCCACGCCCCGGTTGACTGTGTCGCAGCACATTTGCGGAATGACTGCCGGGTCCTGTTTGGGCTCGTACTTCCACAAAATCTTTTGAGTGTCGAGGTCCACGGCGAACACTTTGTTCGGGAACGGTGAATGCAGGTACATCTTGCCGTCAACCACCAGCGGCGAGCCTTCATGGCCACGCAATACGCCGGTGGAAAAAGTCCAGGCGACCTGCAACTTGCTCACATTGCTCTTGGTAATCTGGTTGAGTTTGCTGTAGCGTTGATTGAACATGTCGCCCGCTTGCATCGCCCAGTTCTTGGAGTTTGCAATGTTTTTTTCAACATCGGGGTTGGCCACAGCCAAGCCAGGTAGGGCAAGAACTACCGCCCCCGCGCCCCAGCAAATACGCTTTATGAACTGCCTTGATGAAATTTGCATAAAAGTCTCCATTTGTTTACTTTTTCAAACTGTCTAACTAACTGTCTAACGAATATCCGGCCGCGCTCCTCGGCAATGAATACAAACGCGCCTCTCCTAATATTCCGGGAGTCAAGCGGTCAAGCTGTTGCAACTTTTGCGCCAACTATTAGGGGCTGGGAGCGGTCAGATCCGTGAGGGTAAAGGCATCGACAGCCAACAAAAATGAGCGCCCTCGATAGCGGTGGCGATGTCGACAACTCACTGGGATTACCCGAATAGGGAAAACAGGGGGGCATTTCTGACTCCGGACACCGCGCTGGCGTGGCTTGCGCCATCGCAAAGATCCATTCAGATGCACTCTTGTTAAAAAACCGAACAAAGTGTCCCGCTGTGTACCGCTTTACAGTACCCGCAGCGAGCATCCAAAAGTCAGTCGAAGCGTTTTATGAAGCGCGCTCGACCATCGCAAGTTCGCATGGCCGGGCAACATGTTTTTACTTTTTTTCTGGGGGAAACCACCATGGCGTATCACCGCTGGAAGGTCGATCCTACAGAATGAAAAGTACCGAACATGATGACTCTTCTGCTTGAAAAATGCCCCTTACATGCCGCTACATATTTTTCCTCGATCGGTAGTGGCAATTGCCGGCTGCTCCATTGCCACTGCAGAACACAATTAAGGCGTTGGTCACGCAGCTTTGAGAATCCGACCATTACTCCGACTCATTCAACAGTGTGATTTTTATCCTGGCCTGAAGCTTGGCTCAGACCTTGGTTTCGTTCCGATCAACTACCCAATGTGAAGCCGAAAATGATGCAAGACACCAGCCACCATGCACGGCGAATTTTGACGCTGGTGCAAGGTGGCGTGCGCGAGCAGGAAGGCGACGTGGTGGCCCAGTCCTGGAGCCGCTGCATCAACGAATACAGCTTGAATCCAGCCAAGCCCCGCGCGCCGGAATTTATCGACCGCGGCGACCTCGAGGCTCGTCGTACACGGCTGGCGGATTTGATCGCGTGCGCCCGGCATGAGATGACCATCCTCTACCAGCAACTGGGAGACATAGAGTCTGCCGTCGTGCTGACTGATACCGACGGCGTGATCGTACACATGGTGTCATCGCCAAAATTTTCCGCTGATGCCGGACCTCTTGGTTTGCGGCTTGGCGGCATCTGGAGCGAAGAAATGGCCGGCACCAACGGCATGGGCACCTGCCTGGCCGCAGCGAGTCCGGTGTGGGTACACCGCGAGGACCATTTCTTCCATGAGCTGGCCCAACTCACTTGCTCTGCCGTACCGGTATACGACCCTTCCGGCGAGATCACGGCGGTGTTAGACGTGAGCAGCCGTTCCAGCGTGATGCAGCAACACCTGCTGGTCATGTTGGGCATGACGGCACGCATGATTGAAAACCGCCTGATTGATCGTCGCTTCAGCAACGCGCACCCGCTGCACTTCCATAGCCGACCCGAATTCGTCTTCACCTTGCACGAGGGCAAGCTGGCGGTAGACGCCAACGGTCAGGTTTTGGCGGCGAACCGCAGCGCATTGTTCCAGTTGGGGTTGACGTCCATGAAGGACATCCGTTCGCGGCGCGTAGAAGATTTGTTTGCGACGTCGCTGGACGATATGCTGGAGCGCAGTACCTTGTCCAGCTTCCACCCCGTGGTTACCTACCACGCCAATGCAAACCTTCGCTTTTTCGCAGTCGCACAACGGCCGGCACAGCAGTCTGGTGGCGCCTCGGTTTTATCGTTGGCGCTACCGTCTTCCAGTGTGAATGCGTTGCACAGCAACACCCCTGCCACTGTTATGCAAGCGCGAATTGCCCCTGCGCCGGCGCGCCAGCAAGGCAACACTTTCAAGGATGCGCGTTTGATGGCGCATCTGCACACCGCGCATCGGGTGATCGCGCGGCAGACGCCGATCTTGCTGTCTGGTGAAACCGGTGCCGGCAAAGAGGTGTTTGCGCGCGCAGTGCATGGTGCCAGTCCGTATGCCAGCGGCGCTTTCGTTGCCATCAACTGTGCCTGCCTGCCCGGGTCCCTGATTGAGTCCGAGCTGTTCGGCTACCGTGCCGGCGCTTTCACCGGGGCACAGCGCGGTGGTCGGCGCGGCAAAATTCTTCAAGCGCATCGCGGCACACTCTTTCTGGACGAGATCGCCGACATGCCGCTGGAACTCCAGGCCCGATTGCTGCGGGTACTCGACGAGCGTCAGGTCACGCCGCTCGGTACCGAAGACACGCTCCCAGTGGACTTTCAACTCATCAGTGCCAGCCACCAGCACCTTCCCACGCTGGTGCGAGAGCACCGCTTCCGCGAGGATTTGTACTACCGTCTGGCCGGCATCGAGCTCTTGATGCCGCCACTGCGCGAGCGAAGCGACAAACGCGATCTGATCGTCGACATCCTGGTTACTGAGGGCGGTGCCGGAACGGTGCTGTCGCTTGAGGCAGAGGACGCGCTGATGGCGTATGCATGGCCGGGTAACGTTCGCCAACTGCGCCATGTGCTGCGCACTGCCCTGGCCCTGGCAGATGGTCAGCCCATTGGTCGCACGCATCTAACGGCGCTGCCATTGAGTCCATCGGCAGTTGCGCAGTCATACCCTAACGTCGTGGAAAACCACGCCGTCGGCACAGCTATCCGATCTGACACGGACACGGCGTGTACGGCGTTTATTGCGGACAAGGCGTACACGGCGCACACGGCGCACACGGCGCACACGGCACTAAGGGCCGGCAATGCAGAGCTGGCTCCCGGCGAGGCCCTGCCCCATGATGGTTCCGCCTCGGTCAAACTCAAGCCGCTTGAAGCGCATGAGCGGTCAATGCTGCTGCAGTTGCTGGGGGAGCATCGCTGGAATGTCAGCAATGTTGCCAAGGCGCTCGGCATCAGTCGCAACTCCCTTTACCGAAAACTTCACAAGCTCGACATTGAAGTTTCTCACCAGGGATAAGCCACGTAAGCTGATGTGGTGACGATGGCCGGGTCTCACGAATGATTACATCGCAATGATTGGTTTGACGTCGCCGTGCAGCAACGAGCGCATGCGCGCCAGATCGCTACTCTGGACAATACTGATCGGGAAACCCACGCGTTTGGTAATAGATTCAAAACAGCGATGCAGGATGCCGGAATTGCTGAGCTCCGCCACACTGGCCCTGGGGTCGATCACACCCGACTTGACCAGTATCAAATGCTCCGCGTTCAGCCGGCCCGCCAGGTCGAGCGCGATACGGTCCGAACTGACGCCCCTGCTGGTCTCGGCGCCTGGTTGATCGCGCAGCGATTCAAGTGGCAGCCACACGGCAGCGTGCCCCGCGCGCAAAATTTTCCGCACGCTGGTCTCGCTGACGGCCAGACGGAGCTTGGGTTCCAGGCACAACGCAAGGTAGCCCGCTTGTGCCAGTGCCAGCAAAGCCATGTTGCGCGCATGCAGGCTGTTGTCGAAGCGCCAATGTGCATGTGCATGCCTGGCCTCCTCGGCAAAGCCGCCGCCGCCGCAGACGATAGTGACGCGCCCGCCACCAAGCTGCGCCATCAGTTCCAGCCACACCGGAAGCAAGGGATCGCGGTTCAGACTCCCGCTGATTTTGACCACCCACATCAGAGCCGCTCGCTCTCGCGCCGCACCCGCCACACGTGCGCGGCTGTGCGCTGGGCGGACAGGCTGCCATCCGTCGGGCTAGAAGCGTGGGTTGTTGAGCGTTTGAACTCGTTCATAAGCGCATTACATATTCAAGATCCGTGCCATGTTCTGTGATTGCTTTACGCGTCTGGCCATGACACGTGGATCTGTCGACAACTACAGTCACATTGCGCTTCCCACTTCACGCTGTTACCCGCGAGTTACACCACAGCCCCAATACCACTCCATAATTCGCCCGACCCGCGCTTGCGCATTCCAATCCCCATCTTCAAATCACTGAAAAGACACCGTCATGAAATCAGTTCTCGTCCGCTCCCTTCCTGTTCTGGTCGCCGCTTCAATCGCCGCTGCCAGCGCATTTGCAGCCGCACCGCTTGAGACCCTGCCCTCGGGCGTCAAGGTCATGCACACGGTGGACGGCACGGGTGCGCAGCCCAAAGCGTCAGACACCGTCAAGGTTCACTACAAGGGGACATTGGCTGACGGCAAGGAATTCGACAGCTCGTACAAACGCAACGCACCCGCCACCTTTCCGCTCAGCCGCGTCGTGCCGTGCTGGACCGAAGGCATGCAGAAGATCAAGGTCGGCGGCAAGGCCACGTTGACTTGCCCGCCTGCCACGGCCTATGGCGACCGGGGCGCGGGCGGTGTGGTGCCGCCGAATGCCACGCTGACGTTTGAAGTGGAACTACTGGCGATTGAAAAGTAACTTTGTGATCAAGCAGGCTGCTGGCATTCGCTATACTTTTAATAGCTTCTAGCGCACCTATTGCCTGGTCTAGAGGCCTAAAACACCTTTATCCAAGGCCGGTCATAGGCCATGCCCGCGTTCAAGGGGACAGGCAGTGAAATGAATCAGTCAATGTAGCCGTCAATCATTGACCTTCCCGCGCAGGCCCTTGATGTCCGAGCGCTGGCTCTTGCCTTCCAGCCGCCGCTGTTTGGAGCCGTAGGTCGGCTTGGTGGCGCGGCGCGGTTTGGGTGGGTTTGATACGCCGTCCACGATCCGCTGCAAGCGCGCCAGCGCATCGGCGCGGTTCATCTCCTGCGTGCGGTGCTGCTGGGCTTTGAGCACGATCACGCCTTCGAGCGTGAGGCGACTGTCGCTCAGGCCCAGCAGGCGCGCCTTGATTTCATCGGGCAGTGAAGACGCCTGTATGTCAAAGCGCAGATGAATCGCGCTGGAAACTTTGTTGACGTTTTGCCCGCCCGCACCCTGCGCGCGAATGGCGTTGAATTCCACTTCGCGTTCGTCGATGGAGAATTTTGGCGGGGTCACACCAGAGCGCCAGTCATGTGCCCACCGCCCAGAAAAAGTCGTTCAATATTCGCGTCGGCCAGCAACTCCGAGGCTTTTTTATGCAGCACCAACTGGCCCGATTCAAGCGCAATGGCGTCGTCAGCCACCTTGAGTGCGCTTTTGACGTTCTGCTCGACCATCAGCACTGTCGTACCCTGCGCTGACAATTTTTTCAGCAGGCTGAATACGTCCTGAACCACGATGGGCGACAGGCCAATCGAGGGCTCGTCGATCAGCAGCACCTTGGGCCTGAGCAACAGCGCGCGTCCGACTTCAAGCTGCTTTTGCTCGCCGCCCGACAAGGCAGAGGCCTGCGAATGCAAACGCTCTTTTACGCGAGGAAAAAGCGCCAGCACTTCGGGGATTCGCTCATGGGTCAGCCTGGTGCCAAGGGTAATGCCGCCCAGTTCCAGGTTCTGAAACACCGTGAGCTGGCCAAACAGGTTGCGGCCCTGCGGCACAAAGGCGATACCCATGGCCAGCAACTCTTTCTGGCTCTTGCCGACAATGCTTTCGCCATTCAGCAAGATGCGGCCCTGGCGCGGCTTGAGCAAGCCAAACAGCGTTTTCAGCACGGTGGATTTACCGGCGCCGTTCGGCCCCAGCAGCAACGTGATGGAGCCCGTGGCGACCTTGAATGACAGGTTATTGAGGATCATGAAATCCTTGTAGCCCGCCACCACATCGTCGAATTCGATACAAATCTCGCTGGTCATCTAAAACTCCGTTCACTACGAACCTCGTCCCTAGCAGCAACGGCGCGAAACCGGCTTTGCCGGGCCGCAGCGGTTGTCCCCCTGCGGGGCTTAGCCCGGTTTAGCGGCTACACGAAGTGAGCCGAGACAGGGGGCTAATTACCCAGATACGCATCGAGCACCGCCTTGTTGCCCCGGATCTCCGCCGGTGTGCCAATCGCCAGCACACGCCCTTCAACCATCACCATGATGCGGTGGCACAGATCCATCACAAAATCCATGTTGTGCTCGATCACCACAAACGAGCCCTTGCGCGATAGGTTCAATTCTTTCAGCAAAGTCGAAATGCCGCCGACCAGGCTCGGGTTAACGCCCGCGCACGGCTCGTCGAGCAGCACCAGATCAGGCTCGGCCATGAAGGCCATGGCGATGTCGACCAGTTTTTGCTGGCCGTAGCTGAGCGTGCCCGCCAGCTGGTTGGCGACATGGCGAATACGGAACTGGTCGATCAGCGCGTCAGCCTTGTCACCGAGCCCTGAATCGCCCGCTGCGAACATGCGGCTCAGCAGGCTGCCCTGATGCTCTTGCGCAGCCACGATCAGGTTGTCGCGTACCGTCATCTTGCCGAACACTTGCAGCGTCTGAAAGGTGCGTCCGACACCGCGCCGACTTAGGTCGAGTGGTGACAGGCCGGTGATGTTTTTTCCGTGCAACTCGATAGCACCTGCATCCGGGCTGATCTGCCCCA
>JANPFZ010000566.1:0-2902 GCA_031423655.1 Polaromonas sp. | reverse complement strand
ACGGCCTGCCAGATCGACTCGGCGGGCCAGCGGATGGGGGAAGTTGACAGCGGCATGGGCAGCGACGATAGGCAACAAAGAGGGTCGGGTCAGCTGAATAAGCCGCTGCGACTAGCTCGTTTTCTTTTTGCCGTTTTTCTTGTCGGCGGATTTCTTGTCTATCTTCTTCAGTTTATTCGGCTTATTCAGCATCTTGTCTTTGCCGTTCCTGTCCTTGGGCGCCAGCAACGTGCCACGGCATTTTTTGGCGCCGCACCAGCAGGGGTATTCGGCCAGCAGCTTGGCCGTGTATCTGGCGTCAATGATGAGGCCGTAGTCATAAAACAGCTCTTCGCCGGGCTCGATGTTGCGCAGCGCCTTGATGAAGACGCGACCGCCGTCTTCATCGGCTTCACAGTTCGGCTTGCAGCTGTGGTTGATCCAGCGCGAAGAGTTGCCGCCCTGCTTGCCGTCAATCACATGCTTGTCATCGATGTGAAAGTAAAACGTGTGGTTCGGGTCGAGCGGGTCGTGCGGGTGGCGGCGCAGCGCTTCTTTCCAGGTGATGACCTCACCGTGGTACTCGATCAGCATTTCGCCCTCGGCCAATGGCTGCACCGCAAACACGCCTTTGCCGTGGACGCCCGAGCGCCGCGTCTGGATGCGCCGGGTGTCGCCGCCTGGTGCGGGGGAAACCTTGGCCCGAGGCGGCGCTGACGCGTCGGAAGCGTCGGAAGTGACCTGATTTTTTGACACGGGCGGGGGGTTTCCGAAAAAGTTTGGTATGGTTAATTCATGCATGTGCGCGCGTGTGCGTGCGCGCGTGCCTGCGCGAATCGCTATTGTAGTGACGCCTTCCGGCAGCGCTTTCCAGTTCGGTTGCAGCGCGTGTGGTTTACTCCGCAGATGGGCGAGACCGGGAACTGTTCCTGCAAAAAAGTCCCCAATACCGGAACCCGAAACGAAATTGAATGACAGGGCTGGCTTGAAGCCGACCTGCGGCAAACTAGAAAAAAAGATTAGAAAAAATTATGAAAACTCTGGTCATTGCAGAAAAACCTTCGGTCGCCCAGGACATCGTGCGGGCAATGACGCCGACTGCCGGCAAGTTTGACAAGCACGACGAGTACTTCGAGGCCGACGACTGGGTCGTTACCTCGGCTGTCGGCCATCTGGTTGAAATTCAGGCGCCTGAAGAGTTCGATGTGAAGCGAGGCAAGTGGAGCTTTGCGAACCTGCCGGTGATACCGCCCTATTTCGACCTGAAACCGATGGACAAGACCAAGGCGCGGCTGAACGCCATCGTCAAGCTGACCAAGCGCAAGGATGTGGACGCGATCATCAACGCCTGTGATGCGGGCCGCGAGGGCGAGCTGATCTTCCGCCTGATCCAGCAATACGCGAAGAGCAAGCACCCGGTCAAGCGGCTGTGGCTGCAGTCGATGACGCCGGCGGCGATTCGCGACGGCTTCGGTGCCTTGCGCAGCGACAAGCAGATGCAGGGCCTGGCCGATGCGGCGCGTTCGCGCTCCGAGGCCGACTGGATGGTCGGCATCAACGGCACGCGTGCAATGACGGCATTTAACTCCCGTGACGGCGGTTTCTTTTTGACGACGGTTGGCCGGGTGCAAACGCCGACGCTCAGCGTGGTGGTCGAACGTGAAGAAAAAATCCGCAAGTTCATCAGCCGTGATTACTGGGAAATTCACGCCAGTTTTCTGGCCGAGGCGGGCGAATACCCCGGCAAGTGGTTTGACCCGAAATGGAAGAAAGCTGCGGCCAGCTCCGACGGCGCGGAACCCGATGGTGAGTTAAAGGCTGACCGCGTCTGGTCCGAGCGCGAGGCGCTGGCAATTGCCGAGGCCGTGCGCGGCAAGGCCGCCAGCGTCACGGAAGAAAGCAAGCCCACTACGCAGGCGCCCGGCCAGCTTTTTGATTTGACGTCATTGCAGCGCGAGGCCAATGGCAAGTTTGGTTTTTCAGCCAAGACGACGCTGTCCATTGCCCAAAGCCTGTACGAGCGCCACAAGGCGCTGACCTATCCGCGTACCGACTCGCGCGCGCTGCCCGAAGACTATTTGCCGGTGGTTAAAAAGACCTTTGAGATGCTGGCCGACAGCGGCATGCGGCATCTGGCACCGCACGCGCTGACAGCGTTAAACGGTAACTACATCAAGCCGAACAAGCGCATTTTTGACAACGCCAAGGTCAGCGACCACTTTGCAATTATTCCGACGCTGCAAGCGCCCAGCGGTTTGAGCGAGGCGGAACAAAAGTTGTATGACCTGGTGGTGCGCCGCTTTATGGCGGTGTTTTATCCGAGTGCTGAATACCTTGTTACCACGCGGATTTCAGAGGCTGTCGGGCACCGCTTTAAAACGGAAGGCAAAGTGCTCGTCAAGCCCGGCTGGCTGGCGATTTATGGCAAGGAAGCTGAAAGCGAAGCCACTGACGACAAAGACAGCAAGACGCTGGTCCCGGTCAAGCCTGGCGAAAAAGTTCGCCTTGAGGCCGCCGACGCCAGGGGCCTGAAAACCCGGCCACCGGCGCGCTACAGCGAGGCGACCTTGCTGGGCGCGATGGAAGGTGCCGGCAAAACGATTGACGACGACGAGCTGCGCGAAGCCATGCAGGGCAAAGGCCTGGGCACCCCTGCCACCCGCGCGGCGACGATTGAAGGCCTGATCGCCGAAAAATACATGCTGCGCGAAGGCCGCGAGCTGATCCCGACCGCGAAAGCGTTTCAATTGATGACGCTGCTGCGCGGGCTCGACGTACAGGAGCTGTCGAAGGCCGAACTAACCGGCGACTGGGAGTTCAAGCTGGCGCAGATGGAGCAGGGCAAGCTGAGCCGCGAAACCTTCATGGCTGAAATTGCCGGTATGACAGAACGCATGGTGGCCAAAGCCAAAGGTTACGACAA
>JANPFZ010000565.1:0-4935 GCA_031423655.1 Polaromonas sp. | reverse complement strand
GGCGGCCTTATCAGGCGCCGTTTAGTGTGAGGTAGGCGGTTTTCTTGTGCTTGACCACTTGGATTTGGGGCCGGCGGCCGAGATCGTTTATTCAATCGTCGAATTCGCGTTTGGAGGCTGAATAACAGTAGCTAGGCACGTTTCGAGCGGTGCAATCTATGTCGCCGAATGGCTACTAAAAACTAACCGCTGACCATCGCTGCGACGGCGTTCCGGCTGCTCCAAGCCTTGTGCCTTAATACTCCCGTAGGAGCAACTAATGGCACAAGCAATAACGATTCTCTCTACGATCTGGAGCGTGAGTCAGAACATCCCGCAAACAGTCTGGACGGCGCTGATGGGTTCCGGCCTCACGCTACTCGGCGTGATCTTTGCCAACCGCCACAGCAGGAAACAACTCAAGACCCAGCTTGCCGCAGACTCAGACGAAAAGGCGAAGCAACGTCGAGCCGAATTGCGCAAGGCTGTTTACTTGGAGGGGGCAGAGGAACTCGTCAAAGCAAACACCGTTATCAGCGCGTTGCCGCAAACAGACTTGTCGAAAGTTAACGCCGGCCTCGAACTGAAAGGATTTTTCGCTTCGATGATCAAGTTGCAGTTGGTTGGCGACCCGAGGACGGCTCGCCTCGCTAGTGGACTTGCCAGTTCGTATGGGGAGGTACTTGGTCGAACGATAGTTCAAGTGATGCCGATCCGCAATGCGGTTTCAAGCTTGGAGATCCAAGACAGCCTATTTAAGAAGCATCAGACCGAGATCAAGCGAGTCCTGGCCGCGATGACCGCAGGAAACGAATCGGGCAAAGCAGATTTTGAAAACTTTGATGTAAAAAACAGGTCGCTTGAGTTCCATAAGAAGCAGAGCGCCAACATCGAAGTGGAACGGAAGCGGCTCCGTATGCTTCACACTTCGCTGCAACTTGATTTTGTCCAGTCAGTAGCTTCGACCATGAAAGTACTGATGATGGAGTTTTTACCGCTGATGCTTGAGCTTAGACGCGAACTTGATGTGGGCGGTAACTACGACGACTTCAAAGATTTGCTCGAGACCCAGGGGCGTCGCATGCAAGGGATGCTTGATAGCGTCGTGGCTGATCTTCAGCCACGGTGATGACCTGTCACATCGGTATCGCTGGATGAGGTAACGAGGGTGAGATCCCAATTCTCCTATCTGCCCCATGTCAGCCACTCGGTGCCTAACTGCGCACAAAAGCCAACAACTCCGCAAAGTCATTCCTGTCCGCAGCCCGCAATGCGGCGAGATACCGAGCCCGTACTTCGCTGGCGCCGAGCAGGTTTCCACCATCTCCCCAACTGAAAGCTTTCTGCCCGAGTTGCTTCAGTAACGCGTCTGCCATCATGCGTGAATGGCGGCCGTTTCCGTTGGGGAAAGGGTGTATCCAGACCAAGGCGTGGTGAAACCGCGCAGCGGTCTCATCCGGTGGAAACGTTTCGGCATCGATCCAGTATCTGGCGTTGCCGAATAGCTGGTTTAGCTTCACAGCAACCAGCGTCCAGTCGCATCCGATATTCTTGTCTGACGTTCGAAACGTCCCCGCCCACTTCCAGGTTTTTTCGAACATCCTGCGGTGCAAATCCCGGCAAAATCCTTCGGACAGCACCTCTGGAACCTTCGCACGCCGCAGCCACCTGGTGGCCTGCAGGATGTTTTCCTGCTCCCAATCATTCAACGCGCCTTTCGTATCAATGTGCCTAGGGATCAACCCGGCCTTCTCATCGGGGTCCAGCGGGGTCTGTCCATCCTTTTCGTCCGGCTCGTACAGACCTAGCGCCACAGGTCAGACCACTTTCCGCGCAGTAGCTCTTCCGCCCGGCGGGTCACCTGCTTCTGGATACGCTCGTCCGTGGGCCGTTGGTCTTCCAGGCTCATCGTGTGCGCCACCCCGTATACCTCTTCACGTGCCAGTTGTTTCGCGCGGTCCTGCACCATCTCCGTCAGTGGCTTTCGGGGCACCAGGGCGTAAACCAGCGCACAGTCCAGGCCGTCGGCCAGCTTGCGTAGCTGACCGAGCGTGATGCGCTCCTGCGCTTCTGACTGTTCAGACTTGTGCAGCGTGGAGCCTGCGACACCCAGGCGCGCCGCTTGCTGGCGCTCAGTACGTCCAAGGGCTTCGCGGATTTCTTTCAGCCAGCCGCGGGGCGGCGCTTGTTTCGCCAGCAGCACTTGATAGGCCTCCAGCGCTGCCTGTAGCTGCTCCAGTCGAAGATGGTTAAATTCAGCGGACATTTTGCTACCCTATAAAGCATCAATTATAGTATTAATGATAGTCTATAAAAAAGCAAATATAAGGTATATGCGTCCGCAAATAGAAGCATAAATTGAAGCTTCGCTTCTATTTACAGAAGCAAATTCTTTATTTTTTTCCTGGATGCAAGCGCTCCCAAGACATCGGCAATGCTGCCGCACAAGGCTTTCGCATCAAAAAAGATAGCTACTTGCGCACGTGTTTTTTTAGGCAAAAGCCTTATTCCCTGTCGAACCCGATCAGAACTCAGCCCGAACGCGCAGGACAGCACGAGCCAACCTCAATTCATAGCATCCGCTGCGCCGTCTTCCACGCCGCCAGCTCGGAGCCGCAGTCCGTAACGCGCCAGCACGCCTTCATGCAAACGACGCAATTCCTGCACGACCAGGGCCTGCACCTCATCGCGGTCTGCCTGGGGCACTTGCGCCATGGCCTGCGCAATGGTGGTCAGCGTGTCGTCATGCGGATGCCGCACCACCTCACGGATGGTTTGCTTGGATCAGTTCCCGATAGGCCAGCCGGGTCGGGTTGGGCTCGGGCAGCTCCTGCTTGATTGCCAGGTATTCCTGCGTTGAGCGCTCGTACGCCCAGACATATAAATCACGAAGCAGCGCCACCCGTGTCAGCTCGTACACGCCCAGCGTGGCGCGGCTTGTCTGGGGATGTGGCGCGATTTATTTTCGAGGCAGTAAGGGGTTACGGTCGCGCAGGCAAGCCCGCATTACCAATCAACCGTTTTTAAGTCGAAATTGATATAAAACCGGTCTCTAGCCCAGGTGATACCTGAGCTAACAGCTATTAGTTTTATAGCGTGCAGTCCAATGACTGCAAAGCTTTACCCCGTCACGCCTTGCCCGCTTCAAGCCGTTTTCTCAATCGCGCTGGTGAGCGGCCCGTTCGCTGAAAGCCCGGTACCAGTCCAGCCCGCCTTCAGTGGTTTTCGCAGGTTTGTATTCGCAGCCAATCCAGCCGGTGTAGCCGATACGGTCCAGGTGCGCGAATAGAAACGGGTAGTTGATCTCGCCGGTCCCCGGCTCGTTGCGGCCCGGGTTATCTGCGAGCTGGATGTGGCCGATGCGCGGCAGATGCTTTTCCATCGTTGCGGCCAGCTCGCCTTCCATGCGCTGCGCGTGGTAAATGTCGTACTGCACGAAGGCGTTGTCGGCGCCGACCTCGTCGAGAATCGCCAGCGCCTGCGCAGTGCGGTTCAGATAAAAGCCGGGAATATCAAACGTGTTGATCGGCTCGATCAGCAACCTCAGGCCGCTTTTCTTCAGCTCGCTGGCGGCGTAGCGCAGGTTGTCGATGAACGTTAGCCGCAGCAATGACTCGCTGACGCCGGGCGGTGCCTTGCCGGCCAGGCAATTGACCTGCTTCACGCCGAGCCGGGTGGCGTAGGCGATGGCTGTGGCTACGCCCGAACAAAATTCATCGACGCGATCAGGATGACAAGCGATGCCGCGCTCACCGGCGTCCCAGTTGCCGGCGGGCAGGTTGTGCAGTACCAGTTGCAGCTTGTGGTCGTCGAGCCGCTGTCGAATTTCGGCCGCCGTGAAGGCGTACGGAAATAAAAACTCCACCGCGTTGAAGCCCGCGCTGGCGGCGGCTTCAAACCGGTCAAGGAAAGGATGCTCGGTAAAAAGCATCGACAAATTGGCAGCAAATTTCGGCATGGTGATCTCTTTCGCCTATTCCAGCAGCCCGGCCAGTTCCAGCCCCTTCAAACCTTCGGGATGCCGGCAATCGATGTCTTCGAACTCGTTGACCTTGTCGATCTCGGTGCCCATCGCAATGTTGGTGACTTTTTCCAGAATGATTTCAACCACCACTGGCACGCGGTGCTCCTGCGCCATAGCCCGCGCCTGCTGCAGCGCGGCCTGAATGTCGCCCGGGTTTTTCACACGAATCGCCTTGCAGCCGAGGCCTTCGACCACCGCCAAATGGTCAACACCATAGCTGCGCAGATTGTCTTCGGACTCGGGCACGTTGATGTTGTCGAACGCGAGCTGCACGCAAAAGTCCATCTCGAAGCCGCGCTGGCTCTGGCGAATCAAACCCAGATAGGAGTTGTTGACCAGCACATGCACGTAGGGCAGATTGAACTGCGCACCGACAGCCAGTTCCTCGATCAAGAACTGGAAGTCGTAGTCACCTGTGATCGCCACCACACTGCGTGACGGATCGGCCGCGACCACGCCGAGCGCGGCCGGCAGCGACCAGCCCAATGGGCCGGCCTGGCCGCAGTTGATCCACTGGCGAGGGCCGTAGATGTTCAGGAATTGGCCCGCGGCGATCTGGCTCAAGCCGATGTTGCTGACGTACACCGTGTCGCGCGGAAACACCTTGTTCATCTCCTCATACACGCGCTGCGGCTTGATTGGCACGTTGTCGTAATGCGTCTTGCGATGCATCAGCCGCTTGCGTTCTGCGCAGCGATGCGCCCAGTCACTGCGGGACGGCAATTGCCCGGCGGCCTTGCGCTCGCGCGCCACGTCGACGAACAGTTGCAACGCCGCTTTGGCGTCGGAGACGATGCCCAGATCGGGCGTGAAGACGCGGCCGATCTGCGTCGGCTCGATATCAACGTGCACAAAGGTGCGGCCCTTGCAATAGACCTCGGTCGAGCCGGTGTGGCGGTTCGCCCAGCGGTTGCCGATGCCGAGTACGAAAT
>JANPFZ010000564.1:0-5657 GCA_031423655.1 Polaromonas sp. | reverse complement strand
CCGGATCTGCTGGTCTGGCGCCAGGTGCGCTGCCAACACGCTGCGAATCGCGTCGACATCACCCGCATGGCGCACGTACACGCGCAGTTGCAGGTCATGCAGATGAAATTTGCGCGCACCTCGCGCCAGCAAGTTCGTCTGGGCCACGACGGCCTCGATGTTGGCCAGCGTCTCGGCAGTCTGCCTTCGCACATCGCCCGTGTGCAGGGTCTGGTGGCCGACAATGCTGGCCGTTCCCGACAAGAACAGCAGCTCCTGGTCATGCAGGCGCGCCAGGCTGGCGCGTGAGAACGTCGGGCTTTGCGCGCCATACTGCCTGGGATAGTGGTAGGCGCTGGTTTGCCTTGGATTTTCAATCGCCAGCGTCGGCGTGCGACCGGCCAGGAAAGCCACGCTCAAGGGCCCGCTCTGCACACCCAGAGCACATGCCGCCGGTACGTTGTTCGTCATGACCCGTGCGCCTTTTGCAAAACCCTGTCCTCTTCCCGCGTTGAATTGCCGGTAGCGCTCCAGCCCATGCGTCACCTGGTTGATTGCTGGCATGTAGTTCCAGCTGCGCCACACATACGGAAAATTGTTCTTGTCGAGAATTTCAAATAGCTGCGTGTAAGCGTGTCGCGCTGCTTGCTCGAGCGGCGGTGAGCCATCCAGCGTTTCGGCAGGCTCGGGCACCTCAATGACACCGAACAGCAGGTCCTGGTTATGCCGGCCGCTAAAGCCTGGCCCCATCAGCTCTTGTGCGGGTGCCTTGACAAGCCAGTGCTCCTGCGATGAGTCGCCTAGCGGATGCAGCGGTTCGGCATGGACATGCTGCCGTGCCGACATCCCCAAGGATGGACGGGCGGCACCAAACGAGACGCAAGCCAATCGATGGTGTGTCTGGAGGAAGTCGGCCCTGTCGTCAGCAATGTCCTGATCTGACCAGGAGGACACCACCAGTTCAGCGAAGGCATCCTGCGTCGGCATGGTGCTTAACTCAGTGAAGGCTTGAACTTGCGGGCGATCAGTGACACATTGGTTCCACCAAACGCGAACGAATTGGACATGACGGCTTCGAGCGGCACCCCGATGCGCGCCACTTTCGGCACGAAATCGAGGTCACAGCGCGGGTCGGGGTTGTCAAGGTGAGCCGTCGGCGGAATGTTGCCGGAATCGAGCGCGAGCACGCTCAGCGCAAACTCCAGCGCCCCGCCAGCGCCGATGAGATGGCCATGCACGGCCTTGGTCGAACTGACCGCCAGCTTGTAGGCATGCGCGCCAAATGCGCCTTTGATTGAGTCGGTTTCAACAACGTCGCCTGCCGTGGTGGCCGTGCCATGCGCATTGACGTAGCCAATCGCCTCCAGCGGGAGTCCGCATTCCGCCAACGCCGCCTGCATGGCGCGAATCTGCCCGTCAACCGAAGGCAAGGTTATGTGAACCCCATCGGTGGTGGTGCCGTAGCCACACAATTCGGCATAGGCCGCGCGGCTACAGGTCGGTGCAGTCCCTTCGGCCTGAAGGACCAGCGCAGCAGCACCCTCACCCAGCACAAAGCCATTGCGCTCTGCGTCGAACGGGCGACAGCTGGCCTCCAGCCCGCTGTCGTGTTTTTTGGCAATCACACGCAGCGCATTCCACGCCACGTAAGAGCCCGGCGTCAGCATGGCTTCTGTCCCAATGACGATGGCGGTGTCGATGTAGCCGTGGCGTAAGGCACGCATGGCTTCACCGATTGCCACGGCTGATGACGCGCAGGCGATGCTGTAGGTGAAGCTGGGGCCGCGCAGCTGATGCTGAATGGATATCGCGGCGGCGCCCGAGTTGGCCATCATTCGGGGAACGGCCAGCGGGTGGATGATGGTCGGGTCGCGGTTTTCTGTGGCGGCGAGCTGCAACAGCTCGAAAAATCGGGTGTAAAGCGTCTCGATGGTATGGGCGCCGCCCATGCCGATGCCCACATAGATGCCAGTCCGGCTCTTTTGCACATCGTTGGCCAGGTAGCCGGCATCAGCCAGCGCTTCTTGCGTAGCCACCAGCGCAAACTGGGTTGCCCGATCCAGGCTGGTCACAGCGCGCGTCTGCCCAACTTCAAAATTGCCGCTGACTTGCGCAGCCAGCGCATCGGGAAGGAGTTTGAGAATGGGAAGCGGGGCCGGGGCAATGGCGCTTTTCGCCTGCAGCGCCGTATTGAAACTGTCAGCACGGTTCAAACCCAGCGGGGTCACCATGCCGATGCCCCTTACGGTAACTTTGCGCAACTGCCCCACCGGGTCAGATCACTGCTTTTTCGGCAGTGGCGAAGTCGGGGAGCTGCCCGCCGTTCTTGTTACGCACGATCTGCTCCATGTGGGCGACCACTTCACCCAGCGTCATCTGCTGAAACTGCATCACGTCATCGATACGAATGCCGTACCGGTCTTCCACTTCAAACAACATTTCCACGATGCCCAGGGAGTCCAGCCCAAGCTCTGTCATTTTGACGGCAGGGTCAGCCAACCTTTCGGGCGTGATACCGCCCTGTGACAGCAAAAATGTCTCAACAACTTGACGCAGAACCGATATCTTCGCTTCCATTTTCCGATTTCTCCCACCATTCAGCGCTCCAGATGCGCCCGGTAGTAGGATTCTAGCTGCTCGGTTTGTGCCAGCCGGTCACCCTTGGGCTCAAACTTGCGCCCCAGTTTGACCGTGATGCGAAGCGGCAGCACAGGCTTTCTGAAAAGCGGCCAGGCCTTGCCGAGATAGGGGCTGCTGAATTCAATAAATAGCGCTTGCACGGAGACACCCGAGCGGGCGGCGATGAAAGCGGTGGCCTCGCTGAAGGCGTTGACGGGAAATGTCCGTGTGCGGGTGCCTTCCGGAAATATCAGAATCTGGGCCCCGCTGGCAAGCTCATCACAGCTCCGCCTGATCAAAGTCATCGGGTTGTCGTTGCTGACGTAACCCGACAGGCGCGCCATTGGACCAAACAAAATATTTCGTTTCAAGCTTCCCTTCATCACACAAACGGCGCGCGGCAACCGGGCCAGCAACACCACGGCGTCAAGCAAAGACGGGTGGTTGGCAATGATGATCAGGGGGCCGTCGAGGCGAACTTTCTCCAATGCGCTCAAGTCCACGTGGACACTGCAAAATAGCTTCAGAAAATGCAGGTACCCAGCCAGAATTCGGCTGATCAGTCGGCGCCCCATTGGAATCCGGATCGCGGCAGGCAAACACGTCAAAACCAGCGCCATCGGCAACCCCAGCAAACCCAGCAGCACGAGGCCGCCAAATCCCAACAGCATCGCCAGGTAGGCGTAGCCGCTGCGAACATAGGCAGACAGCTCGCTGCCGAAGCGACTCATAAGCGCTCGTGACGTGGAAGGCGGTGCGCGGTTGCGGCGGGCTCGTCACACCCCGCTCCCAGCCGATCAGGCAAGCGCACCGAACAGGTATTGGACACCCCGCCCTTGTGCTTTCGCATAGGCCTGCGGGCTGAGCAGTTTCAAGAGCGCTGTGGCATCGAGTGCGGGATAGTCTTTGCGCGAAGCCACCACAATTTCTGCGGCCAGCGCATGCAGTTGCAGCAGTTGCTCGTCGATGCGTGTTGCGAATTGCTCATCCGACAGATCGTCACGCAGTTCCTTGTTCAGCTGCGCAAACCAGGGCAAGTTGGCCTGGTCCAGCATTTGCGGAGGATTTCGCTTGGCGCTAACGAGATTCCAGGCGCGGAAAAACAGTTGCATCTCGGTGTTGATGGCCTGTATGGCCGCCAGCTTGCCGCGCATGCGGGCCATACACGAAACATCAATCAGTTTGTTCTGGAAGAACAGCTGACACATGATGCCCCAGTAGTAGGCATAGTCCCATAGCACCTTGATGGGCATGACTTCCGGATCACCAAAAATCCGGTACTGGTCGGTGTACAGGGTCAGCATGTTTTGGTAGAGCGAAAAATAAATCTGCTCGTAGATGTCCGCCATCATCGACGTCGCGCCTTCCGCGCGGTCAATCGCAATCAGCTCCGTGATGTAAGTGTTGGAAATTGCGATGAAATCACTGCCGGGCGAGTAGAACGGATCCAGAAACAGCCCGGCCTCACCGGTCAACGCCCAACGATCAGCGCCCGAAAACACCTTTTTGCATCCGTAGGAAAAGCGCTTGAAGAAAGCAAAATCCTGCAGCTTGTCGCGCCGGGTGTCCAGCGCTTCAAACAGCTGGGGCTGGTGTGTCTTGAACCAATCCATCGCCTTGTCAAAGGAATTGATTTGTTCAATAGGATGCAACTTGGCGTCGGCGACGATACCGACAGAATGTGAACCCGACGCCAGCGGGATCAGCCAGGCCCAGTAACCTTCGCCGACCAGGTGATTGGTTGACAGCCAGCGTGAGCGCGGGTTGCAGCGATCCAGCCAGGCCTCGTCGGTAGACCAGTCGTTGACGTCGATACGCTCGGCGACGCGAAACCAGACAGCGTTGGCGTCATGATCGTTGAGCTCGGCGAGCCCGAGCTTGCGCTTGATCAGCCCGGCTCGCCCGGAGGCATCGCACAGCCAGCGTGATTTGATGCGGTGGGACTGGCCTTTCGCATCGAAATGCACCCGGTGATGCGCCTTGTTTTCACCCAGCTCAAACGACCGGATGACGGCGCCATCGATAAAGCGCACGCCTTTTTCCTGCGCCAGCCTGGCCAGCTCGTTCTCGAAGATGCCGCGGTCAAGCTGGTAGCTGGGTGTTGGCAGCACCCGGCTCGCACCAAGTTCTGTGACCTGGTGCAAGTCCTGGCGACCGTCGGAGAAGAAAAAGCGAAAACCGAATTTCTTCAGCTGCGCGCTGTCAAGATGCGGTTTGAGCCCCAGCACCTTTTCAAAATAGTGCGCGCCAATTTCGACCGATGATTCGCCAACCTTGTGCGCCCCGTGCGGAACCGGATGCAGCCTGCGCTCAATGACAGTGATATCAAGTTCGGGCATGCGTTGCTTAAGCTGCAACGCCAGCGTCAACCCGGCCAGACCGCCGCCCGCCACCACCACGTCTGAATATTCGGGTAGCGACATGTTTTCCTGATTCAAAGTGCTTTTCCTGTTGGCGTCTTGCATGGGCTCCAGCAGATCATAAGATACCGCCCTTGACTCCCCATATATGAAAAAAATAATTCAACCGGCAGTAGGCATTTGGCTTGTGTTCATCCTGATCTGCGCAGTTGTCGTGGCTGGTTCGCAATTCACGGCAGACATGTCAGCCTTTTTGCCTCGCGACCCTTCTCCACGGCAACAAATTTTAATTGAGCAGATCAGTGAAGGGATCGCTTCAAGATCGCTGATTGTGGCCATTGAGGGGGCGCCCAGCGCCACATTGGCAAAGCTTTCCGAGTCAATGGGTCAACAGCTCCGTAGCGGCACTGATTTTTCAAGTGCCAGCAATGGGCAGGGACTGGCGAGCGGGAAGGACCAGGCACTGCTGTTTGAAAACCGCTATTTACTCAGTCCCGCCATGGCTCCAGCCCGCATGGAGACAGCAGGCCTGCGCGCTGCCGTCGCGGAAAGCCTGGTCGAGGTAAGCAGCGCCACCGGGCTTTTCAGCAAATCATTGCTGGGTCGAGATCCCACGGGCGAGTCACTGGAAGTCATCAAGCGCATCATTCCAGCCAGTCAGCCACTTGACACCGACGGCGTGTGGATGAATGCAGCGCA
>JANPFZ010000563.1:0-4838 GCA_031423655.1 Polaromonas sp. | reverse complement strand
AGCTCGAACTCGCTACGTTGCACTTCGCTCAAACAATCGCTCGCCCTGATCCGCCTGCCGCTGCGCTGCTCAGCCCTGCCACACGGCGTTTGGGGATAGGGTGCGGGATCGGGCATTTTTGGGGTCAGAGCCCAAATTCGCCGCGCCTTCGGCACGCCCTGCGGGTGCTTCGCAGCGAAATTGCGATCTGACCCCAAAAATCAGGCTGCACCGCGTAGTTTTTTTATTGTTTTAGGCCACCAGCCCAAGTAATATGAGCGCAAGCAGCTATGAAAATAGTAGCGTCTGCAGAACCACAACCTGTTTCCGAATCCGAATCCGAATCCGATTCCTCTCTTCCTCTGCAATACCCTTGTGAATGCGCCGAGGAGCGGAGCTTCAGGCGGATCAGGGCTCGTGCTTGTTTGAGCGAAGCGAGTTTGCACGAGACCCCGACTGAAGCGAGCACCGCAGGTTGCCCGCAGCGAAGCGGAGGGACGCAGACACCAGGGTCGCCTTTTTTTGGCTTACCTTATTTTGGCGAAGCAAAAAAAGGTGAGTCGCCCGCCGCGGCGACAGAGCGGCACCAGGTCTCACCAAGGAACCCGGTGCGCAATTCGGCACAAGGCTTCCACAAGCTCAGCCCAAACGGAGGTTAATCAAGCCGTCCGCGCCCGCCCCCCCTTCTCAGCCCAGGTCCGCGTCCACCGAATCTGCATCACCCGCAGCATCGCCAGCATCCCCAGCGCCAGCGCCGCAAAAAACACAAAGCCCCACGCATAACTGCCCGCGTACTGTTTCGACAGACCCATGGTGCTGGGCACCAGCCCGCCGCCCAGCGCGCCGATCTCGCCAATCATCGAACCGGCCACCGCCGTTGCCATCGGCCAGCGCAAAGGCACGAGTTGAAACACGGCCCCGTTGCCCGCGCCCAGCGCGGAAAAACACAACATGACCAGTAGAGTGGTGGCTGCCAGCGAGCCACCGGCCAGGCCGCACGCCATCAGCGTGACGGCAATCGTGACCAGCACCACGCTCAATGTGTTGATGCCGCCCCATCGATCAGAGATCCAGCCACCGAAGATGCGCAGTGCCGCGCCCATAAAGGCCGCCAGCATGGTCAATTGGCCGGCCTGCACCTTGCTGACGCCGAACTGGTCGTAGTAATACGTCGGCAAAAACGTGGCCAGGCCGATGAAGCCGCCGAAAGTTACGGCGTAAATCAGACTGAAGGCCCAACCGTCTTTTTCATACAGGCAGGCGATGTGTTGTTTGAACGTCGCGTGCTTGTCGAGGTCGGCGGGTTCTCTGGCAAACACGATCATCACGATCATCGGTATGCTGATAGCCGCTGCCGCAATGCCGTAGACCGTGATCCAGCCGAAGGCCTGCGCCAGCGGTGGGGCAATCAGCACTGATACGGCCGTGCCGACATTGCCGGCACCGACCAGGCCCATCGCCAGGCCCTTGTGACGCGCAGGAAATGAGCCCGATCCGAGCGACAGCGCGACGCCAAAACTGGCGCCGGCAATGCCCAGCAGCACGCCCATCGCCAGCAGGTCGCTGAAAGTTTTTACGAAGAAAAAGCCGAACAGCATGGCGACGGCTATCAGCCCCATCTCGACCAGCGTGGCGTTTTTTCGGCCGATGTATTGCGACAGCAGGCCCAGTGGAAAACGCATCAGCGCGCCAGCAAAGATGGGAATCGACAGCATCAAGCCCTTCTGCGCCGGGCTGAGGTTGAAAGTCTCGGAGATGAAAGGCGCCATCGCGCCGTTGAGCACCCAGATGCAGCAGGAAAACGTGAAAAAGAGGAAAGCTGCGCCCAATGTAGGTGCATGACCCGTGCTGAGAAAGCTGCGGAAGAAGCCGGACTGTGTCGCCATGGTGCCTTTAGGAGTGAGCAGATCAAAAACCTCACTCAGCCAGCGCGAAAAGCGTGCCAGCCTGGGGGCCTGCGGCCGGTACCAGGCCGGCGTGAGTCATGGCAAACCATCTCAAATTGAGAAAACCTGAGATTCAGGCTGGCCTTTTCAGTACTTTCACGATTGCTTTTGGAAACAGAAGTGCGAAAGATGGCTGAGGTCTGGTTCCAGGCCGCTAACGCTTATCAACCCCAAGGAGAAATCAATGAAGCAGGGATTCAATCAGGCAGCAGACGCGGTGTTGCAGGGCACCGTAACGCGCGCAAACGGCGTTCCGGGTGTGGTAGCCATGGCTACCAACCGCAGCGGCAACATTTACGAAGGCGCTTTTGGCAAGCGCAACTTGAGCCAGACAGCGGACATGACGACTGATACGGTCATGGCGATTTTTTCATGCACCAAAGCCGTCACGGGTGTCGCTGTGATGCAGCTCGTTGAAGAGGGGAAGATCGGCCTGCACGATGCGGCCAAAAGATACGTGCCCGAAATTGCCGACATCATGGTGCTGGAGGGCTTTGATGCGAACGGCGAACCCAAAGTCAGGCCACCCAAATCTGACATCACCGTCAGCCAGCTGTTGCTGCACACAGCGGGTTTCGGCTATGACTTTTTCAACCATGACCTGGTGAAATATGGCGTTGCTAAAAATGTCCCCAGCGTGGTCAGTGCCAGCCTGGCTTCCATGCGCTCGGTGTTGTTGCATGACCCTGGAACCGCTTGGGAGTACGGCAGCAACATCGACTGGGTCGGCAAAGTCGTTGAATCGGTACGCGGCAAGCGCCTGGGCGAGGTGATGAAGGAGCGCATTTTTACCCCGCTGGGAATGAGCGACACCGGCTTCACCATCTCTGCGGCTATGCGTCCGCGTCTTGCTGCGATGCATGCACGCAGTCCGGAAGGCGTGATGAGCACGATGGCAAACTTTGAGCTGACGCAGGAGCCCGAGCAGCACATGGGCGGTCATGGGCTGTACTCAACCCTGGGTGACTACATGAAATTTGTGCGCATGGTGCTTAACGACGGTGCGGCACCCGATGGCGCTGGCCGGGTGCTCAAGGCGGAAACAGTGGCCATGATGACGGCCAACTCACTTGGCGACATGAAAATCAAGATGTTGCCGGGCGCCATTCCCAGTCTGTCCAACGATGCGGAATTCTTCCCCGGTATGCCCAAGTCCTGGGGCTACACCTGGATGATCAATGACCAGCAAGCGCCTACCGGCCGCCCGGCAGGCGCGGTGGCGTGGGCCGGGCTTGCCAATTTGTACTACTGGATTGACCGCAAAAACAATGTGGGCGGCATGTGGGGCACCCAGATATTGCCCTTCGTCGATGGCGTGTCGGTTCCGGGCTATCTGGATTTCGAGAAAACTGTGTACGACCATTTGGCGTAGGTCTCTGTTGCGCCTGGGTCGCCTGCAGTCGCGTGATCGACTACAGGGATCAGACTCAAGCGCTCAATTTTTCGACATGCGCCTGACGGGTGTAGAGGAAATCAATCACGGCTTTGCGGTAATGCAGGTACTGCGTACTCTCGGCCAGCTCCACACGGCTGCGCGGGCGTGGCAGCTCAATCGGCAGCACCTCGCCAATCGTGGCCGATGGACCGTTGGTCATCATCACGATCTTGTCGCTCAGCAGCACGGCTTCATCGACGTCGTGCGTCACCATGACTACGGTGCTGTGCGTGCGCGCGACGATCTCAAGCAACTCGTCCTGCAGCTTGGCGCGGGTCAACGCATCCAGGGCGCCGAAGGGCTCATCGAGCAGCAGCACCTTGGGCTCCATCGACAGCGCGCGCGCAATGCCAACGCGCTGTTTCATGCCGCCAGAAATTTCGCCGGGGCGCTTTTGCGCGGCGGCGGTCAACCCAACCATCGCCAGCACCGCGTCAGTGCGCGCCTTCAGCTCGGCTTTGCTTTCCGTCGCAGCAAACACGCGCTCGACGGCCAGGTAGACATTTTCAAAACAGGTCAGCCACGGGAGCAGCGAATGGTTTTGAAATACCACCGCACGCTCGGGTCCGGAGCCTGAAATTTCACGATTCGCGCACAGCAGGCTGCCCTCCGTGGGCCTGGTCAACCCGGCCAGCAAATTGAGCAAAGTCGATTTACCGCAACCGGAATGGCCAATCAGCGCCAAAAACTCGCCTTTTGCCACATTGAGGTTGATGTTGTGCAGTGCGCAGAACGGACCTTTCTTGGTTTTGAAGGTTTGTTCGACGTTCTGGATTTCGATGTATTTGGTGGTGAAGGAGGTCATGGTTTAAATCCCTTTTTGCAACGCGGAGAAGAGGAGCGCGCGGAGGACGCGGAGTTAGAAATTGAAGGGACCAGAAATACAAGAAAATAAATCTTTCTTCGTGTCCTCCACGACTTTCTCCTCTCCTCCGCGTTAAATGTGTTAACTCTTCACTTCCTCAAACGTGAACGCCGTCGCCAGCTTGATCAGTGCAAACTCCAGCAGCAGCCCCACGATGCCGATGACAAAAATCGCAATGATGATGTTTTTGACATTCAGGTTGTTCCACTCGTCCCAGACCCAAAACCCGATGCCGACGCCGCCGGTCAGCATTTCGGCAGCGACGATCACCAGCCAGGCGGTGCCGACGGCCAGGCGCACACCGGTGAGCATGTAGGGCAGCACGGCCGGGAAGAGAATCTTCGTCACGATCTTCCATTCACTGAGGTTTAGCACGCGGGCCACGTTCATGTAGTCTTGCGGCACACGCTGCACGCCGACGGCGGTGTTGATGATCATGGGCCAGATCGAGCAGATGAAAATCGTCCAGATCGCTGCCGGGTTGGCGCCCTTGAAGACCAGCAGACCAATCGGCAGCCAGGCCAGTGGCGACACCGGCCTGAGCAGGCTGATCAGCGGGTTGAACATGCGGTTCAAAAAGGTGAAACGGCCAATCATGAAACCGACCGGAATG
>JANPFZ010000562.1:0-7417 GCA_031423655.1 Polaromonas sp. | reverse complement strand
ACCAGCCGTAAAACCGGCTCCACGTCGGCCCCACGTCCTGCCCGCTGACCGCGTGGTACTCGGGAAACTGCGCGCCGGTGGCGCAGGCATGGTTAGGCAAAATGCGCAGCTGCATGCCGACCGGAAAACGCCGCGCGATGTCATGGTCCACCCCGTCAGCCCGGCTCAAAATTCCGTGCTCCTGATTGGCACTGGTCATCAGGTAGCCGGCTATGGGCTGGCCGGCTGCATCGCAGACCTGGCCGTAGCCGTAGTCGTGCAACTGCTTTTGCGTGCCCCGGTCGCGGCTCATCGCCATCCAGCCGGCGTCCACAATCGCCCAGCCTTTCTCGGGCTGATGGCCGATCACGGTGGTGAGCACACTGAGCGCCACATCATCGAGCGTGCAGACGCCCACGTTCGCCATGACCAGATCAAAAAACACATACACGCCGGCGCGTACTTCCGTCACACCCTGCAGTTGCCGCGCTGACAGCGCAGTCGGCGTGGAGCCGACGCTGACATGCGGGCACGGCAGGCCAGCCGCGCGCAGGCGTTCGGCCGCCAACACGCATCTGCTGCGCTCCTGCTCGGCCATTGCCTCAAGCGCGTCCGAAGTGTGCAGCTCGTAACTGGCGCCCGCATGCGTCATGACGCCGCCCAGACAGTCTTTGAGCAGTCGGCCAATGGCAATCAGATCATCACCCAGCGGCTGCACGCCGGCGCGGTGGCCATCGGTGTCAATCTCGATCCAGACTTCAAATGTCACCCCGTGTTGCTGACAGTATTCGGCTATAGCCTTCGCAGAATCAGCACTGTCAGCTATTATTTTTAGAGCACAGCCCCGCGCCAGCAAGGCGGCCGCCGGCTTCAGCTTGGGCGCGGACATGCCGACTGCGTACAAGATATCCGTTACGCCAGCGGCGAAAAATTGTTCGGCTTCTTTCAATGTAGAAACGGTAATGCCGCGCGCACCCGCATCGATCTGCGCCTGCGCCACGGGAATGCATTTGCTGGTTTTGACATGCGGCCTGAAGGCAACACCCAGGGCATTCATGCGCTGCTGCATGCGCCCAATATTGCGCTGCATGCGGTCGCTGTCGATCAACGCGGCGGGGGTAGGCAGGTCTTGCAGCTGCATGACGAATCCTTGTGGTCAGTATGAACCCAATGCGTGCCTAAAGCACAAACCTTAAGCGTTTTAGCCCTGTAGCCCCATAAATACCTAAGCAAGCAGCTACTATTTTTATAGCAACAAGCTCCAGTGACTAACTCACCAGCGCCAGCGCCGAGTAGTCGCCGACCTGCTCGCCCAGGCCGGCGGCAACCAGATCGCAGCCGTCCGTCAGCGCTGCCAGTTTGCCGCCGATGTGCGACTGCAACCGGGGCAACAAATACGCGCGGTGATGCCAGAACACGCTGCCGCCCAGGCTGATGCGCTGCAGGTCCAGCGTCACGATCAGGTTGTAGAGCGTGCGGCCCATCACGCGGCAGACCTCATCGACCAGCGCAGTTGCCACAGCATCACCGTTCTGTGCTGCCTGCAACAGGCTGGCCGCATCGGCATAACCTTGCGGCCCGAAGCGCCGCGCCATCGCGTTGCCGGCGACCAGTGCCTCAACGTCACCGATATTGCCGCAGCCGCACAGCGCGTCGAAGTTGTCGCTGACGAACAGATGGCCCGCGTGACCGGCGTTGCCCTGCTTGCCGCGCAGCACCTGGCCGCCGACGCACAGGCCGCAGCCGATGCCGGTGCTCCAGGTGACGTAGGCGCAGTGGTCCAGGCCCTGCAGCGCGCCCCAGCGGCGCTCGGCCTGCAACGCGGCAACGCCATCGTTTTCGATCACTACATTGGCAAACTGCGCCCGCAGTGGCGCCTCCAGCGCGGCACTGGTCCAGTCGTTCGGCAAACCGCGCGCCGGCCCCGCAATGCCGCCGCAGATATTGGGCGCCACCAGCTCGATCATGCCGGCCCGGTGTATGAAAGGCCCGCACGACGAGACGCCCACCGCCTCGATGTCTTGCAGGCCGGCGCCGGCTTCTGCGCAAGCCTCGCCCAGCAAGCTAAGAATCTGGCGCGCCAGCGCATCGGGCGCGCCGGTTTTCGCGGTCGGCTCGACGCGGCGATAGCGCAGCGCGTCAGCCGACGGCACGTCGCATTCCGGTGCGGTCAGGCTGACGGCCACCTTGGTGCCACCAATATCGACGCAGGCTTTCATGCGGCGCTTCCGTTAGATAAGTTGGGAGATCAGGCTGGCGACCAAGCTGAGCAAAATCGTGGTGGTCAGCGGAATATTCCATTCACGGCCAAAGAGCTTGAAGCGCAAGTCCCCCGGCAATTTGCCGAAGCCGATTTTCTGCAGCAAGGGCGTGAGAAAGCTGATGAAAATCAGCGCGAAAAAAATGACGATGAACCAGCGGATCATGTCGGCAGTTTAACGGCTGCCTTGGCGCAGACCGGGACCAGATTGCTCGACTTTTCTGACTAAATCCGATGAACCAGGCCGTGCTTGTCGATCAAGCGGTAAAGCGTCATGCGCGAGACACCCAGCTCACGCGCCGCATGCGTGACGTTGCGGCCAACGCGGCCCAGCGTCAGTGAAATCGCATCGCGTTCAGCCAGGGTTCGTATCGCCTCCAGGCCGATGGCAACCGCACCAACGGGTGCCGCCAGACCCATATCCTCGGCGGTGACCAGGCGCTGGTCGGTCATCACCACCGCCCGCTGCACGCGGTTGTACAGCTCGCGCACATTGCCGGGCCAGTCGTGCGCCATCATGGCTGTGGATGCTTGCCGACTGAAACCCTCGACCCGGCGCCGCTTCTGGTCGGCCATGCAGTGCTGCAGGAAATGCTGCGCCAGCACCGGCACGTCCGACAGGCGCTCGCGCAGCGACGGCACGGCCAGTGGCAGCACATTAAGCCGATAAAAAAGGTCTTCCCGAAAACGCCCGCTCGCCACCGCCTCGGCCAGATCCACATGCGAAGCCGCCACCACCCGCGCATCAACCGGCAAGCTGCGGGTTGAACCGACGCGGTGAATGGTGTGCTCCTGAAGGAATCGCAGCAGGTTGGTTTGCAGCTCCAGCGGCAGGTTGCCAACTTCGTCAAGAAATATCGTACCGCCACTGGCCGCCTCAATAAGGCCCTGTTTGCAGGCGGTCGCGCCGGTGAAGGCGCCGCGCTCGTAGCCGAAAAGTTCCGAGTGAATCAGCGACGGTGCAATCGCGCCGCAATCAACAGCGACAAAGGGACCGGCCACCCGGCGCGAAAAATGATGTATGCCGCGCGCGGCGAGTTCTTTGCCACTGCCGCTTTCTCCGCTGATCAGCACGGGCGCATCGGTCACTGCTACCTTGCGTATCTGCTTTTGCAGATTCGTGATTGCCCCGCTGACGCCCACCATGCCCATGCTGCCGACTGCGCCCTGTCCTTCGTCGTTTTGGGACCGCAGCCGGGATCGACGGAGCGCGTGTTCGAGCGTGAAATCGAGCATGCGCCAGTCCACCGGCGCCGTGTGGAAATCAAAAAAGTAACTGAGCACCAGCTCGCGGATAAAGGGGGAATCAAGCGCCTCGCTTTTGAACACGCCAACCCATTCCATGCTGCGTGACATCCGCACGCACTCGTCAGCCCAGCCCATTTGTCCGGGTGAAAAATCGTCGAGCACCAACAAGCCGACGCGAACATCCTGTCGGCTCTGGATTCGCCTTGCGGTGACCAGATCAGTGGCAGGAATCGGTTCCCAGTACCTGGCTCGCAGCGAATCGTCCACCGCCTCGGAATGCCCGCCCGGCATGAAGCAAAGAATCTTTCGCATAACCATGATGGCGCCTCTTTAGAACGACATGGGAATTCGAAGATTCAAGGTGAGGTCTGGTGTGTCGCGGGTCAGACCGGCACCGACCGTGACGCTGAAAGTGGTCTTGTCGGTGTATCGGTACGAGTACCCCAGCAGCAAACTGGCCAGCTGCGTACGCACGGAAGTGGCCAGCGGCACGCCGTTCTGGCGTGTGCGGCCGACCGAGTTCAGATCAACCCCCATGCTGAACGATGATTTGTCGTTGAGGGCCAGCCCCATGCCAAAATTGACGCCGAAAATGCCGCCGGGTTCGACGTCGCCGATGAACTCGCGCTCGCCATTGAGCACCAAGCGACTGACGCCGCTGCGCTTGAAGTTGTAGGTGTAGCTGAAGCCGCCGAAAAATACCGCCGGGTCAGAGGGAAACAGCCATGTCAGCCCCGGTTGAAGCGAATAAAAGCCCGACCCGGTAGGCAAATCCAGCGGCAGTCCGGTGCCTGACGTATTGCCGACGCAGCGCGTGACGCAGTCGGTCACCACATCGAACGAGTCCTTGCCGGTGCGTGACTTGAAACGCAGCGACCCGAGGAAGTAAGGCATGTTGCTTCCGCCGTCATTGAGCTGATAACGCGCACCGATTTCCACGTCGCCAATAGCTCTGCCGCTGTTGCTGAACACGCGTTCTGACGCCGACCCGGTAAAGAGTTCGCGGCTGATGGTGGAGTCGGAGCGATACACGTAGGGCAGCCTGGCCTCCACTTCGGCGCGATTGCTCAGCCCGTAGCGGACCGCCAGTGCGCCCGTCATGGTGTTGCGCTTGACCTCGCGAACGTCCACCAGGCCGATCAGCAGGGCTGGAATGATGGTGTAGCCGACCAGGGCCACACGGTTGCTCGACGAGTAGCTGTACTGCAACGACGGTTCGAGCACATATTTACCCTTGGGGGTAAGAACGCCCGGCTGGTCGAACAATGCCGCCACTGCGGGGGGCTGACCCTCCGCGCCGGCCGTGGAAGCAGCCGGTGCCGCGCCTACGCGCACGGCGCGCTGGGAAGGGTCGGGCGAATTTTCCACCACAGCCGGAGGCGTTGCGGCGACGACGGGCTGCACCTGCTGTTGCAAGGTGCGCTGCAGTTCGCGTTGCCGTGCGTCCTGCTCGGCGACCGCCTGCTTGAGCGCCTCGATCTGGCTCGCCTGCTCGGACAATTGCTGCTGTAGCCGCTCGATGCGTTCGCCTGGATTGCCGCGCGCCGCAGGTCGGCCCTGACTGTGGGATAGCGTGGTGATCAGGCACAGCGCAGTCGATGCAACAACGGACAAGGGCCAGTGGTGACAGTAGCGATTCATGTTGTCTCCCCGAACGAAATTTGCCGCGTTGAACTCGTTGTTTCAACTTGCTGTTTTTTATTGGGCCAGCGTAGGCTTGGGATAAGAAAGCATCAAGAAACATGTTGTAAATAACGGTAAGTGCTTCCTGTCTGATTTGACCGGTGTAACGATTCTGAGGCTCACTTGAAAAGGTGTATCAAGTTGCAAACAGCCCTGTCTCGCCTTGATCAACACCACTGCTTGGCCAAACCGGTAAGTCTGCGCAAACTTATTAAAAACTTTTTTCTGTCACACGCCTGAGACAGTGGTTTAAACGCACAGCAGCGTTTAGGCACACGGCAACTCCAGCGGCGCACCTGCAAGCAACGAAGAAAACGCGTTTTCACCCCCAGAGCGCAGGCGGCGAATGTATTACAGCTGTGACAACTTTCCGTAAATGGCGTGCGTCTTTCGATGACGAACGCAGGCGCAGGTCCGCGTCAATACGACAGTTCTTCAATGCCGACAAGGACTTAGCTACCGCATGCACAGCCCTGGCACCGAATGTGCAAAACCATGCTCGACTTGCGGACACGCAATACACCCAAGTCTGATCGTCTTTTTTAATTAACCCTCAGGAGGATTCATGAAAAAATCACTATTGGCTGCGGCCATTGCCCTTGCATTCAGTTCCGCATGGGCCAACCCGGTCAACAACAATACAGGTAGTCCAAACGGGGCCGGTGGAGCTCAAACTGCTACCGCGACCTCCACGCAAACGGGCGCCGGCCCGAATGCGAACGAGTTTTCCACCGCAACGCAAGACAACAGCAACCGCTCTGACAATAAAAACCAGTCAGATCAAAACAACAACAAGAGCGCAGGCAACAACCGCGACAACTCGGGCGCAGCGACTGCGTCAGCTATTGGCGCTGTCGCGGCGAATAACGGTGCAACTGCTACTTCCACCTTCAGCAACGCCTTCAACACGTCCACGGCCACAGCCATCAGTACCCTGACCGGAACCGTAACCGGAAACACGGTTTCCAACATTGGCAACATCGCCACCAATAACGGTTCTGCAAACGGTGCCGTTGGCGGTGCCGGAACCGGTGGTAATGCAACTGGCGGCAATAACAGCGGCAACGGCGGAGCTGGCTCTGGCGGATCGGGCGGCGCAGGTGGCGGCGGCGGTGTCGCCACTGGCGGCGCAGGCGGGTCCGGCGGAGCTGGCGGCCAAGCCAACGCAACCAACGGCAGCGCAACCAACGGCAGCGCCACAGCGGGTGCCGCAACCAACAACGGTGCTCGCGCAGGCGATGGCGGTGCCGGTGGTGGTGCCAGTGGTGTAAGCGGCGGAAGCGGTGGCGCAGGCACGGGTAATGGCGGATCAGCGCTGTCGGCCAATCTGAGCCGTGGTGGAAATGCCGCATCGGACAGCAGCGCAACGGGTGGCGGGAGTGCATCCGACAATGCTTCCCGCACCGGTGGCGCCCTCAGCGCTTCGGTTGGTCTTGGCGCCAGCGGTCCTGGCGGCGGTGGCGGTGCTCGCTCCGGCAACGCCGGCAGTGCCAATGGCGGAACCAGCGGCAATGCCAATGGTGGTAGCGCTAATGGCGGCAACGGCGGCGCCGGGGTTCCACTGTCTATTGGTGGCGCAGGCGGCGGCGGCGGCTCGGCCGCTGGCGGATCGTCCGGCAGCCCCGCAGGCGGCTCGACCAGCACGGCCGGTAACGCAGGCAATGGCGGCACCGGCACTGGCGGTGCGGGCATGGGCGGCGCATCTACTGGCACCACTGGTGCCGCCACAGGCACTGCAAGTGCGAGTGGCGGCGCCGGCTCATCGGGCGCGACCGGAACCGGCGGTGCAGCGACTTCTGGCCCATCCACAGCGACGGCTGGGGCAGGCACGGGCACTGGTGCAGCTGGTGGCGGTGCAACCAACACCGCCGGCGCCGGCGGTGGCGGTGGCGCGGCAACCAACGGCAACGCAAGCACGACGGCTAGCAACGGCAGCGCCACGAACGGCGGTTCGACAGGCGGCACGGCGCAAGGTGCAGCGGGCGCGACTGGCGCAACAGGCACCAGCACCGGTGCTGCCGGAGCAGCAGGTGCTACTGGCACAGGCGGCGCAGGCGGCGGCACGGGCGGCACGGCGAACGCTGGCGTGGGCAACGGTGGCACAGGCGGCGCTGGCGGCGGTAACAACGTCCACGCAGGGACTTTCAACATGTCCAACACCATGACCAGCGTCGGACAGTCGGCAGCAGGCATCATGATCGCCAACCAGAACAGCGGCTTTTCGTCGCTGGTTCAGCAAAGCGTGAA
>JANPFZ010000561.1:0-1563 GCA_031423655.1 Polaromonas sp. | reverse complement strand
TCACCTGTACCAGTTCATTGAGCCGCTGCTCAATGACGTGTTGATCAACAACCCGGTGCCCACGCTGGCCGACCATGGCGCCGGCAAGTCCTACCTCGGCTTTATTTTGTACGACCTGTTTTACAACGTCGCGCACCAGGGTACGAAGACAGCAGGCCATGTTTACGGCATAGAAACTCGCAGCGATCTGGTCGACAAATCACGCGCACTAGCAGCCCGGCTGGGCTTTGCACGCATGTCCTTCCTGAATCTGTCGGTACAAGAGGCCACCACATCAGCCGAACTGCCGCCCACCGTCGACATCGTCACCGCGCTGCACGCCTGCGATACCGCCACCGACGACGCGATTGCCTTCGGCCTGGCGAAGCAGGCCCGCTACATGGTGCTGGTGCCTTGCTGCCAGGCCGAGGTGGCCAGCGTTCTGAAAAAGGGAAGGGCGCTGAATTTGTCGCGAAGCCCGCTGGCCGAACTCTGGCGCCACCCGCTGCACACGCGTGAGTTCGGCAGCCAGATCACCAATGTGCTGCGCTGCCTGCAACTGGAAGCCAACGGCTACGACGTGACGGTGACCGAACTGGTCGGCTGGGAGCACTCGATGAAAAACGAGCTGATTCTGGCCAGCCGACCGGCCAAGCCAAACCTCGCCAAAACCCGCACTGCGCGGGATCGCCTGCATGCCGTTCTGCAAGAGCTGGGGCTGGGTGATCTAAGCGCGCGTTTCAGCGTTTCGCCCGCAGACGGGTGAGCCCTAAACTACCAGCGCCGGGTGTACCTCGCGCACCCGGTGGTCAACGTAGTAGCCGCCGAATTCGGTGTAGCGCAGCAGCACCCGCTGGCATTGCGTGCAGCGGTGAACATCACAGCGGTTGTACGGAAAAAAATTCACGGCAATCGGCGCAGCGGGCGACTCATACCGCGTGCCGTCAACATGAAACTCATCCGTCGTCGGCTCGTAAATATCGGCATCGCGCAGCGTTCCCAGCGCCCGCATCAGGTCTTTGGGCCAGCGCTCTTCGGTGAAACTTTCCCAGCCGGGGCACGCGCCGAGCGCGCAGCTGCAGGTTTGTTGGGCAGTGCCTTCAACAGCTGCCTTTAAAGACTCGGCGCTTAACTTTTCCATACAGGGTGCCTGCGGGCATCAAAAACCATTATTTTATGATTGTTTAGGCCGCTAGCCCAGGTAATCTATGCGCAAGCAGCTATTTAATTAATAGCAAGCTTTACTCCGCTAACGCAGCACCGTACTGGCCTGCGCAGCAGAAATGTCTTGCTGACCGCCCCTATCACCACACCCTAACGCCGTTAAATTGCTGAAAATGTGGATGCGACACCGACACCGACACCACGCCGTCGATGATCTGCAGCTTTCCAGCGTCCATCAGAACGTGCAAATCCTTGCGCAGCAAAATACCCTCGGTGTGGTTGGTGCGCCAGCCGCCTTTCGCGCTATAGCCCAAACAATACGTGCGTAAACTGCTATAAAAATCATAGCGTCTGAAGATCGTCAGTCTCACTGCCTGCAGCCCTGACTGGCCCCCAGTAAAAATAGTTGCGCCAGGCTGC
>JANPFZ010000560.1:0-1516 GCA_031423655.1 Polaromonas sp. | reverse complement strand
CTCAAGCATTACCATCACCGACGAGCGCAAGCAGACGATGGATTTTTCGGCACCCTACTTTGATGCGCAGCAGCTGATGGCGGTGAAGAAGGATTCAAAGATTGCCAAATTTGACGACCTGAAAAACCTCAAAGTCGGCGTTCAGACCGGCACCACCGGCGATGAAGTGGTGACCAAGCTTCAGGGCAAGGAAAGCACCAACGTCAAACGTTTTGAATCGACACCGCTGGCGCTGAAAGAACTCGAATCCGGTGGCGTTGATGCCGTGGTGGCCGACAACGGCGTGGTGGTGCATTACGTTGCCAACAACACAGCGTCGAGCTTCAAGACGCTGGCTGATTCGAGCTTTGCTGCAGAGCAGTACGGCCTGGCCGTGAAAAAGGGCAATGCCGACTTGCTGGCCAAGTTGAACAAGGGCCTGGCTGATGTCAAGGGCGACGGTACCTACAACACGATTTACGCCAGGTATTTCGGCGCCGCACCAGGCGCGGCTGCTGCCGCGACGCCAGCGACACCCGCATCCAAGTAACAGAGTAGACACAGAGCGCCAATGCAGGCCCGGCAAAGCGGGCTCAAAGCGGCCCTCTGTGACCTTCTGTGACCTTCTGTGACTTCCACTTTCTCTCCTGTTTCTCCGGTGGCTCCGGGTACGCCCGCATCCAGCCATCCGCAACACCCCGACGCCCGCAGGCGCATGCTGCGGGCCATAGCGCTATTCGAAGCGGTCAAGGGCCTGGCCGCACTGGCTGCCAGCATTGGCTTTCTGGGTTTGCTGCACCACAACCTGCACGAGGTGGCATTGGCGCTGTTGTGGCGTTTTCATCTTGATCCGGCTTTGCGGTATCCGGCACTGCTACTTCACTACGCCGATTTGCTCAGTGCCATCGACCTGCGTTCGCTGGCACCGATAGCCATCGGCTACATTGCCGTGCGGCTGGCCGAAGCCTACGGCCTCTGGAGGGAAAAGGGCTGGGCAGAATGGCTCGGTGCGTTGTCGGGCGCGCTCTACCTACCGCTTGAGATTGCGCATCTGATGCGGCACACGACCGTAACAGGCGCCGCGGTCTTTCTGGGCAATGTCGCCATGGTAGGGTTTCTGGCATTTCAGCTCTGGCAGCGGCGGCGACATGGAGCCGGCGCGGCTTGAATGCAAGGAATGACCACAGCGGGTCAATCCGTATAAAAAAAGTGTGAAGCCCGCCGATAAGCCGGATTTTGTGCGCTGGGCCTTATTGCCGAAACAAGTTAGCCCAGTGTGACCGCCATTAATCTGGGCCGGGGGTCGCCCACCCGGCTCGGTGCTACCTACCCGCCAACTCCTCCTGCGAACCGCAAGACGGAGAAGTCGTGGCGAACCACGCAACTCCAGGCTGGCCTACTTGGTATTGCTGCGCGTAGAGATTGCCCGTTTCACCCGCCTCGGGGTTACCCAAAAAGCGACTCGTCTCTGTTGCTCTGATCCTCACCTCACGGTGGAGAGGTGTTACCTCCTACGCTGTCCTGTGCAGTCCGGACG
>JANPFZ010000559.1:0-7060 GCA_031423655.1 Polaromonas sp. | reverse complement strand
GGCAGTGCCAAGCGTGGGGGCCAGCCTATATCACTCGCTGAAGGCAAAATTGCCTTGCATCTGGGCTGGAGCCACCAGGCGCGTCCGGCCGACGATCTGATCCGCAAATGCGTTGCCTGGGCCTGGCGCGTCAAGCTGAGTTTGTCGCTGGAACGTGACCTCTTCACCCGTCTGCGCGAGGAAGCTGAAAAAGTCGCGATCAAGGTGTTTGCCGACAACCTGCGCGACCTGCTGCTGGCCGCGCCTGCCGGCCCGCGCGTGGTGATGGGCCTGGACCCAGGCATTCGCACCGGTGTGAAAGTGGCGGTGGTGGACGCCACCGGAAAGCTGGTCGAGACCACCACCGTGTTCCCGCACGAGCCGCGCAAGGACTGGGAAGGGTCACTGCACACATTGGGTAGGCTGTGCGAAAAACATGGCGTGAATCTGATCGCGATTGGCAACGGCACCGCCAGCCGCGAGACCGACAGGCTGGCGGCGGATTTGATTAAGCAGGTTGCCAAAATCTCGGGCCATCCCGACATGCAAAAAGTCGTCGTCAGCGAAGCCGGCGCGTCGGTCTATTCAGCCAGCGAATTCGCTTCTGAAGAAATGCCCGACGTAGACGTGAGCCTGCGCGGCGCGGCGAGCATTGCGCGGCGCCTGCAAGACCCGCTGGCCGAGCTGGTGAAGATCGATCCGAAATCGATTGGCGTCGGCCAGTACCAGCACGACGTCAATCAAAGCGACCTGGCACGCAGCCTGGATACGGTGGTGGAAGACTGCGTGAACAGCGTCGGCGTAGACCTGAACACCGCCAGCGTTCCGCTACTCTCGCGCGTGTCGGGCCTGAGCCAGACGGTGGCCAAATCGGTCGTGCGCTGGCGCGATGCGAATGGCGCGTTTGCCTCGCGCGCTGACCTGCTCAAGGTGACCGGGCTGGGCGCCAAAACGTTCGAGCAGAGCGCCGGGTTCCTGCGACTCCGCGGCGGCAGCAACCCACTCGACATGACCGGCGTGCATCCGGAAACCTATTCCGTCATCGAACAGATCATCAGGCACACCGGCAAACCAGTGGCCGAACTGATGGGCCGCGCCGAGATGCTGAAAACGCTCAAACCCGAGCTGTTTGCCAATGAAAAGTTCGGTGTCATCACCGTCAAGGACATTCTGGCCGAGCTGGAGAAGCCGGGCCGTGACCCGCGCCCCGACTTCAAGGTCGCGCGCTTCAACGACGGCATCGAAGACATCAAGCATTTGAAAGAAGGCATGACGCTCGAAGGCACCGTCAGCAACGTGGCCGCGTTCGGCGCGTTCATCGACATCGGCGTGCACCAGGACGGGCTGGTGCATGTCAGCCAGCTGTCGCACAAATTCGTGAACGATGCGCGCGAGGTCGTCAAAACTGGCGACATCGTGAAGGTGCGCGTGACCGAAGTCGATGTGGCGCGCAAGCGCATTGGGCTGACGATGAAGCTGGGTGATGCGCCGGCCGGCAGCCGGCAGGCGCTGGGCGGGGCGCCGCGAGACAACCGTTTTGAAGGCGCAAGGCCGGGCCAGAACCGCGGCAATGAAGGGCGGGGTGGTCAGCAGCCTGCGGCGGCCGGGGCGATGCAGTCGGCTTTCGCCAAACTGGCCGGGTTGAAGAAATAGGTTGGCTGTTGGGGCCGCAGGCGCAGGTTGTTGAGTGCTATAGGTTCTATAGCGGCTTGCACAGGTATTACCTGGGCCGGAGGCCTAAAGAACCCCTAAATACATCCCGTCATACGCACGAAGACGGAAACGACGGATTAACAGCGCCGTCAACCGCTAAATTTAAGCGAAACAGGCCGATAGCCCAGGTAAACCATGCGCAAGCAGCTACTATTTTCATAGCGCCACCCGACTTGCAAGAATGCCTCAGGACGCCGCAGGCTCCGCGATTCCGCCCACCACTTGGCTGAAGCCGCCATCGACATAGGTGATCTCGGCTGTCACGCCGCTGGCGAGGTCGCTGAGCAAAAACGCGGCGACGTTGCCGACTTCTTCGGTCGTGACGTTGCGGCGGATCGGTGAGTTGGCGGCGACGGCACCCAGGATTTTTCCGAAGCCTGCGATGCCGCTGGCGGCCAGTGTCTTGATCGGCCCGGCGCTGATGCCGTTCACACGCATGCCCGTGCCCTTGCTGCCCAGCGATTCAGCCATGTAGCGCACCGAGGCTTCGAGGCTTGCCTTGGCCAGGCCCATGGTGTTGTAGTTGGGTAGCACCCGCAGGGCGCCCAGGTAGCTCAGCGTTAGCAGCGCCGATTTCGGATTCAGCATCGGCAGGGCGGCCTTGGCCATTGCCGGAAAGCTGTAGGCGCTGATGTCGTGCGCCACACGGAAGCCTTCACGCGACAAGCCTTCGAGGAAGTCGCCGGCAATCGCCTCACGCGGTGCAAAGCCGACACTGTGGACAAAGCCGTCAAACCTCGGCCACGTGCTTGCCAGGTCGGTGAACATCTGCGCGATCTGCTCGTCGCTGCCCACGTCGCAGTCAAAAATCAGCGTGGAATCAAAGTCAGCTGCGAATTCGGTCGTGCGGTCTTTGAACCGCTCGCCGACGTAGCTGAATGCCAGCTCCGCGCCTTGCGCGCGGCAGGCTTTGGCAATGCCGTAGGCGATAGAGCGGTTGGACAGCACGCCCGTGATCAGAAATTTTTTGCCGGTCAGAAAGCCCATGGATTTTCCCGAGATGAGTGGATTCAAGGTTGATGCAGAATTGTCGCATGGGCTTATTGACCGCTTTACGTGCCTTGCTTGCGCTGGCGATGCTGCTCGGCAGCGCGCCGGTCTGGGCGGCTTACGCCTACGCGCTGTGGGGCGACCTGAAATACCCGCCAGGCTTCGCGCAGTTCGACTACGTGAACCCCGCAGCGCCCAAGGGCGGCGAACTGCGGCTGGTCAGCAACCTGCGCACCTCAACCTTCGACAAATACAACCCGTTCACGATCAAGGGCAGCGCACCGGCTTACCTCTCAGACATGATGTTTGAATCGCTGCTGATCGGCTCCCTGGATGAAACTGCGTCGGGCTACGGCCTGCTGGCAGAAGACGTGACGGTGGCGCCCGACGGCCTGAGCGCCACCTTCACGCTGCGGAACGATGCGCGCTTTCACAATGGCGACCCCGTGCTCGCCGAAGACGTCAAGCACAGCCTGGACACGCTGCTCGGCCCCTACACCTCGCCAGCCTACAAAACCGTGCTGGAAGACGTCGCGGGCATCGAGGTCGTCAATGAACGCACCGTGCGCTACCTTTTCAAGAAGCCGAACCGCGAACTGCCGCTGACCGTCGGCGGGTTACCAGTCTTCAGCCGCAAGTGGGGTATGGAAGGCGGCAAGCCCAAGCGGTTTGATGCGGTGGTGATGGATATTCCGATCGGCAGCGGACCCTACAAGATCGGGCCGGTGCGCTTCGGCAAAGACATTACCTACGTGCGCGACCCGAACTATTGGGGCAAGGACTTGAACGTGCGGCGCGGCAGCGTCAACTTTGACCGTGTGATGGTCAAAATCTACAAAGACAGCACGGCCCGGCTCGAGGCACTGAAAGCCGGCGAATTCGACTTGATGCGTTTTTTTTCGGCCGGCGACTGGGCGCGCCGCGTGAGTGGCAAAAAGTTTGATTCGGGCGAGCTGATCAAAGGCGAATTCAAGCACCGCCTGCCTTCGGGCTTTCAGAGCTACGTTATCAATACCCGGCGCGAAAAATTCAAGGACATGCGCGTGCGCCAGGCACTCGGTCTGGCGATGGACTACGAGTGGATGAACCGGCAGATGTTCTACAACGCCTACCAGCGCGTCAACGGCCTGTTTGGCAATACCGATTGCCAGGCGACCGGCGTACCCGGGCCCGATGAGTTGGCCTTGCTGGAGCCCTGGCGCAAGGACCTTCCTGCCGCGGTTTTCGGGCCGCCGGCTGTGCCACCGCGCACAGACGGCGACAGCGACCTGCGCGGCAACCTGCGCCGCGCTAGAGACCTGCTGCAGCAGGCCGGTTGGGACGTCAAAGACGGTGCGCTGCGCAACAAAAATGGCGAGGCGATGGTGATCGAATACCTCGACAGCAACGAAGGCGGAGCGCGTGTGGTCTCACCCTGGGCGCGCAGCCTGGAAAAACTCGGCATCACTTTCAATCACCGCGCCGTCGACTTTGCGCTGTACCAGCAGCGGCTTAACCGTTTCGAATTCGACATCACCTCGCTGGCTTATGCCGGAACCAACAGCCCAGGCCAGGAATTTGCTGATCTGTTCGGCAGCAAGGCGGCCATCACCGAAGATTCGGGCAATCTGGCTGGTGTCACCAGCCCGGCCGTCGATGCAATCATCACGCGCATGACCGGCGCGAAAACGAAAGCTGAGCTGCTGCCGGCCTGCCGCGCGCTGGAGCGCGTCATCACCCACAGCCACTACCTGATTCCGCAGTGGACAGCCGCGACGCATCGTATGGCCTTTAATGACCGGCGCCTGGCCCGACGCGACCCAATGCCGCCCTATGCCGCCGGCGAAAACTGGGCTATCTACACCTGGTGGGCCAAATAAATTGCTCGCCTACATCCTCAAACGCATTTTGTTGATGATCCCGACGCTGTTCGGCGTCTTGCTGATCACCTTCGCCGTGGTGCAGTTCGTGCCGGGCGGGCCGGTCGAGCAATACCTGGCTGAGGCCAAAACAGGCGCCGGTGGCGGCGGTGCAGAGAGTGGCGGCTTCAGCTACCGCGGCGCGCAGGGCGTGGACCCAAAACGCATCGAGCAGATCAAGGCGCTGTACGGCTTCGACAAACCGGCACCCGAGCGCTTCTGGCAGATGCTGGGGCAGTTTGCACGCTTTGATTTGGGCAAGAGCTTTTTCCAGAACCGCGATGTGTCGCAACTGATCGTCGAAAAACTGCCGGTATCCATCAGCCTGGGGCTGTGGACGTTTTTCATCAGCTACCTGGTCGCCGTGCCGCTGGGGGTGGCCAAGGCGGTGCGTGCCGGCTCGCAGTTTGACCTGATCACCACCTTGCTGGTGCTGATCGGTTATGCGATTCCCGGCTTTGTTCTGGGCGTGGTGCTGCTGGTGGTTTTTGGCGGGCAACTGCAGTGGTTTCCGCTGCGCGGCCTCACGTCAAGCACTTGGGACGAAATGAGCTGGGGCGCGCGCATCGTCGACTACTTGTGGCATATCGCCATGCCGGTGACCGCGATGGTGCTGGGCAGCTTTGCCGTCACGGCCATCCTCACCAAAAACGCATTTCTGGAAGAAATCAGGAAGCAATATGTGGTGACGGCGCGCGCCAAGGGCCTGGGCGAGCGGCAGGTGCTCTACAAGCATGTTTTTCGTAATGCCTTGATCCCGATCGTCACCGGTTTTCCGGCGGCTTTTGTCGGCGCTTTTTTCACGGGGTCACTGCTGATTGAAACCCTGTTTTCTCTGGATGGGCTGGGCCTGCTGAGTTATGAAAGCGTGATCCGGCGTGACTATCCGGTGGTGATGGGAACGCTGTTTTTGTTCACGATGATTGGCTTGATTACCAAACTTATTTCTGATCTTTGTTATGTCTGGGTAGACCCGCGTGTACGGTTCGACTGATCCCCCCGAAGCGGTGCCAATTCGGCCTGGCGAAGATTTGTCGTTTGACGAGGCGCAGGTGCGCAGCGCCGGGCCGCCCCAGGCAAGCACGGCCCCCTCGGGGGGCAGCGCAGTACGCGAAGCGACAAGCGTGGGGGCGCATTTATCTCCAGGCCGGCGCGCCTGGAAGCGCTTTCGCCGCAACAAATTGGGGTTCTACAGCCTGATCCTTTTTTGCACCATGGTGCTGTTGAGCCTGGCTGCTGAACTGGTTTCCAACGACCGCCCGCTGATCGTCAAGTACGAGGGCAGTTTCTACTTTCCGATGCTGAAGGCCTACCCTGAAAAAGTCTTTGGTGGTGATTTTGAAACCCCGGCTGATTACCTCGACCCTTTCATACGCGACAAACTTACCCAAGGCGACAACTGGGCTGTATTTGCACCCAACCCGTACGGACCGAAAACGCTGAATTACTTTGCCAAAGAGCCAAATCCGTCGCGCCCCACGCGGGCCAATCTATTCGGCACCGACGACCGCGGCCGCGACCTGCTGGCCCAGCTGATTTACGGCTTTCGCGTCAGCGTGCTGTTTGCGCTGGCGCTGACAGCCACTGGCACGGTACTGGGCGTCATCACCGGCGCGATTCAGGGCTTTTTTGGCGGCAAGATCGATCTGGCTTTTCAGCGTTTCATGGAAATTTGGGGCTCCATGCCCGAGCTGTATTTGCTGATTATTTTCAGCGCCGTGTTTGCGCCCAGCATCTCGCTGTTGCTGGTGCTGCTGAGCCTGTTTGGCTGGCTTGGGCTGTCGGACTATGTGCGTGCCGAGTTTCTGCGCAACAGGCAGCTCGACTACGTGCGGGCGGCGAGGGCGCTGGGCCTGTCGAACTGGCAAATCATCGTTCGCCATGTGCTGCCCAACAGCATGACGCCAGTGGTAACGTTCTTGCCGTTTCGCATGAGCGCAGCGATTCTTGCGCTGACCTCACTCGACTTTCTGGGCTTGGGCGTGCCGCCCGGGACACCGTCGCTGGGCGAGTTGTTGTCGCAGGGCAAAAACAGCATCGACGCCTGGTGGATTTCGCTTTCGACCTTTGGCGTGCTGGTGGTGACCTTGCTGCTGCTGACGCTGATGGGCGATGCACTGCGCGATGCGCTGGACCCGCGAAAAGCCGACAAATGATCCTCACGCTTTTCACTTCGTGTAATACGCGGCCCCCTGAGGGGGCTGTGTGCCGCGGCTCCGAGCCTACCGTGCAGGCTTGGACGGCATACAGAAGGGCTGCGTCTCGCAGCCCTGCGCCTGCGGCCCGGCGAAGCCGGTTCCGCGGCCCCGACTGGCGCGTGCGGCTCACATTCTTTACATCATCAATTTGCATATCGATTTGAAAAACGACGCAACTCACCCATTGCTTGAGGTCAAAAACCTGCGCGTCTCATTCGCGGGCAAGGAAGTCGTTCACGGCATTGATTTTTCAATCTCGGCGGGCGAAAAACTGGCGCTGGT
>JANPFZ010000558.1:0-3127 GCA_031423655.1 Polaromonas sp. | reverse complement strand
CGAGGGCGCGAGTGTGTCGGCTGTCATGGCTGGTCACACTGGGGCCGTTGCAGATGACAGTGATGCGCCGTGCCTGAAGATTTGCGATGAGAGCTCGAACGCTTTGGCCACGCAGCTGAGCAAGGCGCAGGCAGATACGGGGCTCGCTCCACTAGTCAGATTACTCTGGCTTGTGGCGGTAGCTGACCGCGTGGCGCCTTCCGAAACAGGCGGCCCAGGGCGCGCCGCGCCTGAGCTAGCTTTACGGGTGCGCTACTCGCGCTTGGCACTTTAGCTGCCCCCCACTGCGGGGCCTCTCGCTCCGCGAGTCTGCGTCGATTTCCGAGCCGCATTTGGCTCTTTGCTCAAGGGCAGCGCGCGCAAGCCCGCCACCCCTTTGCATCGGCGCTGGCCCATGACGTCCCAGCGCATCACATTTCATATCTGTCACCAACAGGAGTTCGTCATGACCCATTTTCGATTTTTTCCCTTCGCCACCGCCCTTTTCGCCGCCAGCACCTTGATCGCCTGCAACACCGCGCCGTCAATGCCAATGGGCAGTGCCTCTGCCCAAGGCATGGGAACGCCCGGTCAGATGGGCCAGATGGATGCGCAGATGAAAAAAATGCGCGAGATGTACGAAAAAATGGCCGCCGCCAAGACACCCGAAGAGCGCAACAAGCTGATGGCCGAACACATGAAGACCATGCAGGACGGCATGCAGATGATGGGCGGCATGGCTGGCATGGCTGGCATGGGCGACATGAAAGGCATGTCGGGCATGAGCGGTGATATGCCTGCACATCATCAGATGATGGACAAGCGCATGGCAATGATGGAATCCATGATGCAGATGATGATGGACCGGATGCCGGCACAGCCCGCCCGCTGACCCTTGCTGCGGACGGCTGGAGCGCGGCACCCGCGAGGTCCGACGGCCGCAGTCGTGGCCGCGCTGAACACAAGAGAAGGAAGCTCTCATGCTACAAAGAAGACAGCTGCTTCAGTTTGCCGGCGTGGCTGCCGTCGCAGGTGCGGGCGGTGCCGCGTGGATGGCGTACCGCTCGGATCGCGCGACGGCACGGGTGGCCGGGGCGTTCAAAAACTATCCATTCGACCCGGTAGACCCTGCCAACTTTCAGCAAAAACTGTTCATGCCCGGCCCAGGCGGCCCGCTCGGTGTGCTCGACGTGACCGCACCGATCAAGATCAAGGCGGGCGCCGCCAGCTTTGCCTTGCTGCCGCAACGCGAATCGCCGTTTCTGCTGTACCAGACTGATTACGCGGGAAAGGCCTACCAGAACCCCATCCTGCGCATTGAAAGCGGTGCGCGCTTCACGGCCACGCTGAGCAACGCATTGACGCAGCCCACCATCATCCACTGGCACGGCCTGCACACACCCGCCGCCATGGACGGCCACCCCCGCGACACGATTGCCACCGGCGGTCGCTACGACTACGACTTCACGGTGCGTAACCGGGGCGGCACCTACTGGTACCACACCCACGCCCACGAACTGACAGCCGAGCAGGCCTACCACGGCCTGGCCAGCTTCTTTTTGGTCGAGGACGATGACCAGCGCAAGCTGGCCCAGGCGCTTGATCTGCAGCTGGGCGTAACCGACTTGCCCATCGTCATACAAGACAAGCAGTTCGACGCCAGCGGCAAGCTGCATTACAAGCCCGGCCCCCACGAGTCAATGATGGGCTGGCTCGGCGACATCATCCTGTGCAACCTGACCCCCAATGCGGTGCGGACCGTGATGCCGCGCACCTACCGGCTGCGGCTGCTCAATGGCTCGAATTCGCGCATTTACCGGCTCGGCTTTGTACACGGCCCTAGCGCCCTGGGGTTTACGGTCATCGGCACCGACGGCGGCTTGCTGGAACGCCCCGAAGCGGCTACCGAAGCATTCATCGCACCGGGTGAGCGGCTGGATGTGCTGTTTGACGCGGGGCAGGTGCCGGTCGGCGGCGATATTTTTCTCAAGAGCCTGGCCTTCGATGCGATGGAGAACGAAGGTGGCAGGGGCGGCATGCCTGGTATGGGCCAGATGATGAACAGCTTGAGTTCGTCGCGTCTGCCACTCGGCGCGGAGTTCAACATTCTCAAGTTGTCAGTCGTTGGCGGCGAACGCGTCATCGCCCCGCTGCCGACTGCGCTCTCCAGCATCAAACCCATCGCCACTGCAGGCGCGGCCGAACGCAAGATCGAGCTGTCGATGGGGCAGATGCGTTTTCTGATTAACGGGCTGACTTTCCGCATGGACGAAATCGCCTTCGACGTGAAGCGGGGCGCAGTTGAGGTCTGGAGTATCAGCAACCCGGTTATCGGCATGCCGCACCCGATGCATATCCACGGCTTTTCGTTCCAGGTGCTGGAGCGACTCGACAGCCCGCCACAGATGTCTGCAGCCGCGCGTTTCGGCAAGGGCCGTGTGGTGACTGATCTAGGCTGGAAAGACACCGTGCTGGTCTGGCCCGGCGAAACCGTGCGTATCGCCATCGACTTCAGCCACGACTTTCCCGGTGACCAGACCTACGTTTTCCACTGCCACAACCTGGAACATGAAGATGCCGGAATGATGATCAATTTTCGGGTGACGGCTTGAAGGCATAGCCAGAGCCCGGCTTTTAATTAATCCACTTAAAGGAGCTCAAATGGATCACGCACATCAGCATGAGAGGCAGCCTGCGTCACATCCCCCGCCGCCGTTTTGGCGCTCCCGATACGGCCTCGGTCTGCTTGGGTTCGGCGCGGCAGCTACTTACTTTTTACTGAGCGAGCACCGCGCCCACTTCCTCGGCGCCTTGCCGTTTTTGATTTTGCTGGCTTGTCCGCTGATGCATGTCTTCATGCACCACGGCCATGGCAGACACCGCACTAGCAATACGGGTCCTTCCGGCGATCAGCAGAGTTCAAAAGAGCCAGCGACGCCGCAAGCCGACAAGATCAAACTTGAAGAACAACCATGACCGACTCTGCACCTGCCTACGGACTCTGGATGCTCGTCTTCTTTAACTCGGCCATCTTCCTGATGTTTGCATTCAGCTTCTTCAAGCCGCAGACCGCTCGTGACTGGCGAACCTTCAGCGCCTTCGCGGCATTCATCGTCGCGCTGTTTGTCGAGATGTACGGCTTTCCGCT
>JANPFZ010000557.1:0-2412 GCA_031423655.1 Polaromonas sp. | reverse complement strand
CATTAAGCATGGGCAACAAGCTGCTAGTGGATCGATTCATCATTGACGATGTTTTGCGACTGGAAATTGATGGTGCCGTACGAACCTTGCGAATCGCATCGATCAATACGGCTGGCAGGTTAAGCCTGGCCTCACACCAGGAAGCGAATGTGGATGCTCGAAATCGTGATGCTGCGGGCAGTTGGCGCTATACCTACAAGCAAGCTGGCTCGTTGTTTTCTGCCAAAGCCCGCCGCGTCACCATCTCCCCCATCGGCGAGCTCCGCGACCCCGGCTTCAAGCCGTAACCGCCATGATCGGCCGCATCGTTGAAGTGGCCGACGACCGGCGCCACCTCTTTATGCACCGTGGGTTCATGGTGGTGCAAGACACCGAAGGCGAACGCAAGGAGCTCGGGCAGATGCCGCTAGACGACATTGCCGCTGTCATCGCCAATGCGCACGGCCTGAGCTACACCAACAACCTGCTGGTGGCGCTGGCCGAGCGCGGCGCGCCCTTTGTGCTGTGCGGGGCGAATCACAACGCCGTCGGCATGCTGTTGCCGATCGAAGGCAACTTCGAGCAGTCACGACGCATCGAGGCGCAGATTGCCGCCAGCCAGCCGACCCACAAGCGCCTGTGGGCCAGCGTGGTGCGCGCCAAGCTGGAGCAGCAGGCCGCTGCACTCGAAGCCACGGGCGGCCCGACTGCACCGCTGACCGCACTGGCCGCCCGCGTCAAAAGTGGCGACCCGGAAAACCTTGAAGCGCAGGGCGCGCGCCGCTACTGGACGCTGCTGTTTGGCGACACTTTCAGGCGTGACCAGAACGCTGGCGGTTTGAATGGCCTGCTCAACTACGGCTACACGGTGCTGCGCGCCACCACCGCCCGCGCAGTGGTCGCGGCCGGCCTGCACCCCGGCATCGGTCTGCATCACAGCAACGACAACAACGCGATGCGCCTGGTCGATGACCTGATGGAGCCGTTCAGGCCCATGATCGACTTGAAGGTGTGGCAACTGCGGCGCAATGGCGAAGCAGAGGTCAGCCCGGACAGCAAACGTGCGCTGGTTCGCACGCTCTACGACGACATGCAGACTGACGTGGGCGCAACGCCGGTCATGGTGTGCGCGCAAAAGCTGTGTACCTCGCTGGCGCAGGTTTACCTGGGTGAGCGCGACAAGCTGGACCTGCCCCTGCCTGGTTTGCCGCTGGCGCTGGCTGCGGCTTTGGGCGATGAATAGCCGAAACCGGGCGACGCGGCCAGCCAAATGCTTTCAGGATACCGGCTCATGTGGATCGTGGTGATGTTTGATTTGCCCGTGGTCGAGAAAGTCGAACGCAAGGCGGCCACCGAGTTTCGCAATGGCCTCCTCGACGCTGGTTTTGCGATGTCGCAATTCTCGGTGTACATGCGGTTTTGCACCAGTCAGGCGCAGGTCGATACGCTTTGCAAAAAGGTGGAAAATGCGCTGCCGCTTGGCGGTAAAGTCAACGTCTTGCAGTTCACCGACAAGCAGTACGAGCGCATCATTTCCTACCATGGGCAAGCCAAACAGCCTGCCAACAAGGCGCCCGATCAGTTCGATCTGTTTTAGCTGTTTCCCCCCGACACGTCATGCCCACCATCAGTACCTTTTACGGCCTCGTCATCAGGATGTACTTCAACGACCATGCACCCCCGCACTTCCACGTGGAGTACGCGGAGTTCAAGGCCACGGTGAGCATTCAAACCCTGACAGTTGCCAGCGGCAAGTTGCCACGGCGCGCCCAAATGTTGGTGCTTGACTGGGCGGAACTTCATCAGGCGGAATTGCTCGAAGACTGGCAGCTCTGCATGAACAAACAGCAGCCGCGACAAATCGCGCCGCTGCAATAACCGAAGGGCCATCATGGAATGGGATGTTGTCGATGTTCAGCCTGTACTGCCGATGGCACTGCAGGTGCGTTTCGCCGACGGTACGGCAGGGCAGGTGCGTTTTGAATCCAGCCACTTGACTGGCGTTTTTGCAGCTTTGAAAGACCCGGCCTTATTTGCCCAGGCCCGCATTGAGGCTGGAGCAGTCACGTGGCCTGGTGACTTGGACCTGGCGCCTGACGCGATGTACGCTGAGATCAGGTCCCATGGTGAATGGGTTTTGCGCTAAAGCGGCTGGAAAAATCGAGCCGTTGCCCGCGAGTACGTTACAAATTTCAATGAAAATTCAAAGCCTAAAAACGAAAAACCCCTTGATAAATCAAGGGGTTATCGCAGGCAGAGTCTAGTCGATTGGAATATGAGCTCTGGCCGGAACTCTGCGGGCGTCGGTGCGCCGCACATCCGCAGTCTAGTCGATTGGAATATGAGCTCTGGCCGGAACGGCAAGCGTATGCGGGCGCCTGATGGTTCCAGTCTAGTCGATTGGAATATGAGCTCTGGCCGGAACGACTGGGC
>JANPFZ010000556.1:0-1839 GCA_031423655.1 Polaromonas sp. | reverse complement strand
TCGCCCACGCCTGTTTTGCCATAGGGTAATTGCGTGATGGCCGACACTGCGTTGTAAGCGCAATTAATGATCAGTTTGGCCCACAGCTCACCGCGCACGTTGTCAGATATCTGCGTTGGTATACCGGCGGCGGCCAGTGCCAGTGCCACGGCTTCGCTGGACAGTCCCGCAGTGCCGGACGGCTCAATCACCAGTTCACCCCGCCCGTGGTGCCTGAGGTGGCCGGGGCCGGCCATTTCTGTGGCGACATACACCACCGCAGCGGCTACGGCGTGCTGCGGCATCACGCTGCGCAGACGGTCGGCATTGTCAACGCCGTTTTGCAGGCACAGCACCAGCGTATCGGGCGCCAGGTACGGCTTGATCTGCGCGCCGGCCGATTCAGTGTCCAGCGATTTGACGCAGAACAGCACCAGCGACGCGCCTTGCACCGCGCTGGCATCGCTGCTCGCGGTCAGGCGTACCTGCTCATCGAACGCGGCGGTCTGCAAGCGCAAACCATTCTGGGTAATGGCTGCAACATGCACAGGCCGCGCAATCAGCGTCACGTCATGCCCGGCCCGCGCCAGCATGCCGCCGTAATAGCAGCCGACGGCGCCGGCACCCATTACGGCAAGCTTCAATGGGCGGGTGGTTTTATCAAGGGGTTGGGGGGTTGTCATGGCGCTATCGTAGTCGGGTAATCAAGCCGTCGCGGGAAAGCATGCCAACCATGCCAGAGTGCCATAACCAGTAGAAATCGTGGTCAAACCGGCCTCTAGCCCCCGTAATTCGTGCGCAACCAGCTATTATTTTTGTAGCGACCGGTGCGGTATCAACAGCTTGGCGGCGCTGACACCCCATCCCGGCCTCGAGGTCGGTGCCAGAGGCAGGCGACTCTTCGGCCGGTCCAGTGCCGCAACAGCGGCATTGGAGCCGCGGGCCTCAGCCCCGAAGGCCTGAAGCAGGAAGACAGGCCGTTCAGCGGGTCGTTGAAGCGTGCTTAAAGCGTGCTTAGAGAGTGCCGCGCAAAAAACGTCCACATCATCAGCGATGCGTCCGGCCCTTCACGTGCGCTAAAGCGCTCGCTGTCGTCGCCGCCGCTCCAGGCGTGGCCCAGCGCGCTGATGTCGCACTGCACCAGCTGTGGCTTTCGTCCCGCGTAATGCGTGGTGGTGCTGTAGCCGCGCTTCGGGCTGCGGCCGCCTGTGCGTGCGGGGAAGGTTTGGCGCTTGGCCTCGGCGCGGGTGATGGCGGCAGCGTTGATGATCTGCAACTGCTGGCCCAATTGCCGCGCATTGATGCGGCGCACCACGGCATCACGGTCACCGTGAATGACGATGGCTGGCATGCCGCCCAGCGGGGGGCGCGCCCTTGCAACCGCCCGTGCTGCCTCGCCAGCCACCTCGCCATACACAGCGGCTGCACCGCGCTGCATGACGCGGTAGCCGCTGATGGCCGAATCAGCAGCGCCAAAAACCGGCGCTGAATGCACGCCCAGCGCGGCAATCAATTGGGGATGACGCAGCGCCACAATGGCTGCCAGCGCCGCACCCGCCGACAAGCCCGCCACGTAGGTGCGCGACGCATCGAGGCCGTGGCGTTGCTGCACCTGCATGATCATGTCGGCCAACACCTGCACGTCACCCTGCCCCTTTTGAATCGTGCGCTGGTACCAGTGCCAGCAGCGGTGCGCGTCGCTCGCGGCCGACTGCTGCGGGTACAGCACGGCAAAGCCCTTGCGCTCGGCGAGCTGGTTCATGCGGGTAGCGGTGGCGAAGTCAGGGGCGGTCTGCTGGCAGCCATGCAGCATCACGACCAGCGGCAGCGGCACCGATGCAGTCGCCGCAGCGGACGGCA
>JANPFZ010000555.1:0-2354 GCA_031423655.1 Polaromonas sp. | reverse complement strand
CCAGCGTATCGGCGGTCTCACCGCTTTGCGTGATGGTGACCACCAGCGTTTTAGGGTTGGGCACCGAGGTGCGGTAGCGGTATTCGCTGGCGACTTCGACCTGGGTCGGAATGCCGGCACTTGACTCAAGCCAGTACTTGGCCGCGCAGCCGCTGTAGTAGCTGGTGCCACAGGCCAGAATCAGCACCGAATCAATGTCTTTGAAGACGCGATAAGCCGAGTCACCAAACAGCTCGGGCACGATGCCCTGAACGCCTTCCAGCGTATCGGCAATGGCGCGGGGCTGCTCGAATATTTCTTTTTGCATGTAGTGCCGGTACGGCCCCAGCTCGACCGCACCGCTGTGCGCCTGCACGGTTTTGACCTCACGCTGCACCGCGTTGTGCAGTTTGTCGATGACCCAGTATTTACCGAGCTGAATATCCACCAGGTCACCTTCTTCGAGGTAGACGATCTGGTCCGTCACGCCGCTGAGGGCCATCGCGTCGCTGGCCAGAAAATTTTCGGAATGGGCCTTGCCGACGCCCAGAATCAAGGGTGAGCCAGCCCGCGCGCCGACGACGCGGTGCGGCTCGTCCTTGCAAAACGCGGCAATCGCATACGCACCGTGCAGCTGCACCACCGCCGCCTTCAGCGCGTCGAACAAATCGCCGTCGTACAGGCTGTCGACCAGATGCACGATGACTTCGGTGTCGGTCTGGCTGTCAAAGACATAGCCCTTGGCCTGCAGCGCCGCGCGCAGTTCGTCGTGGTTTTCAATGATGCCGTTGTGAACCAGGGCAATCTTCGCCGGACGGTTGGCCGCCGGGCCGGTGCCGTGGCTGAAATGCGGGTGCGCGTTGTGTACGGCTGGCGCACCGTGCGTGGCCCAGCGGGTGTGGGCAATGCCGGTCGCGCCTTCGAGTTTTTCGGTGCTGACCTGCGCCTGCAACTCGGCCACGCGCGAGGTGCTGCGCGCCCGCTTCAAGCCGCCCGCGTTGACCGCCACGCCGCACGAGTCATAGCCCCGGTATTCAAGCCGCTGCAAACCCTGAACCAGGATGGGAACGATGTTTTGGGTAGAAACCGCTGCAACAATGCCGCACATAAACGCACCTCTTGATAAAAAATGATGGTTTGATGCTAGAACGTCTTCATTTTTTCGGGTAATTATTTATCGATATAAATTGAAACTAAATTTCATATTTATTTGATAGTTAAATTTAATTTCATATATAGTTAATTTATGGAACAAATAAATCTCGATGAGGTCGATATGACCTTGCTGAACGCGATGCAAACCGACGCATCACTGAGCAACCTGGAACTGGCAAGCCGCGCGCGCATCTCCCCGCCGACTTGCCTGCGTCGCGTGAAACGGCTGCGCGATGCCGGCCTGATCGAACGCGAGATCGCGCTGCTCAGTCCCGACAAACTCGCGCTCATCGTCGGTCACGGGCTGACGGCGATTGTCGAAATTACGCTCGAACGGCAGGGCAGTGAACAGCTCGACGCGTTTGAAGCGCGCGTCATCGCCGACGATGCGGTGCAGCAATGCTACCGGGTGTCGCCCGGGCCTGACTTTATTTTGCTGGTGCATGTGGCTGACATGCCGCGCTACCTGGCGCTGGCGCAGCGGCTTTTCACCGGCGATGCGAATGTGCGCAATGTGAAGGCTTTTTTCAGCGTCAAGCGTGCCAAGTTTCAGCCTAAAGTGCTTATAGCCCAATGATTACCTAAGTTATCAGCTATTAATTTAATAGCAATTCGCAGGAATACGAAAGAACTTCCTACTCACAGGCAAGGGCGTCAATCAGTCGAACAACTCGTCACCCGCCGGCTCAAAGTGGGGAACGGCATTCATCTCGTGCCGCAGCGTGGAAAGCGCCAGATACATGCGGCGCCGGGCGCGGCTCTGGTTGCCCAGCGGGCGGTGTTCGGCAATGCTGTGCCACGGGTTGTACGAAAGGCGCCTGGCAAAGTCCAGTTGCGCCGCGGAGTCAAACTTCTGGCGAGGGATGCGCAAGGTGGCTGCCGATACGCGTGGCGAGAGGCGCTCGGGCCACAGCACGCCGGCGTGTTCAATCGGCATCAGGTGCGGGTCGGTCTGCAACTGCAGGCGCACGTCCAGTTCCACATCGCCCGCGCCCAGCGCAGCGACCATGGCGTCGCGCAGGTAATCGTCTGGCGGGCGCAGCGGCAGCCGGGGAATGGGTGTGCGCTTCGTGGTTTTAGGCCAGAACGAATACTGCATCGCCTGGCCCTCGCCCAGCAGGTAGGGCACGCAGCTGAAATATGGCGCTTCTAACGGGCTGCTCTGCGTCTTGGTCCACAGCCCCTGCATGATCATGTCCAGAAAGTGCGGGCGGTGGAAG
>JANPFZ010000554.1:0-5352 GCA_031423655.1 Polaromonas sp. | reverse complement strand
CAGTGCAGGCGCTAGCTGGGACAGAACGATTTTTGTTATAAAAATTTTACAGCTCCGGCAGATCGGCACAGATTGACTTTGGGGGCTGTATCGCGCCTCTGGGTCAGTCCATTTTGTTTTAACTCAACCGCGTGGCGGCGCAGTGCGGCGGGCGCTTTTCGGCCGAAAAGCTTGGCAAACTGCCTCATCGGTTTCAATGTATGGCCCGCCAATCAAGTCCACGCAATACGGAATGGCGGCAAAAATACCGGCCACCACAACCTCGCCTTCAAGGTCTCGCAGGCCCTCTAAGGTCTCTCGTATGGATTTTGGTTGACCCGGCAAATTGAGGATCAAACTTTTGTCACGAATCACCGCGCATTGACGCGACAAAATTGCGGTGGGCACAAATTTCAGGCTGATCTGGCGCATCTGCTCGCCGAAGCCGGGCATTTCCTTGTGCGCCACCGCCAGCGTGGCTTCGGGCGTCACATCGCGCAGCGCGGGGCCCGTGCCGCCGGTGGTCAGCACCAGCGCGCAGCCGGCATCAACCAGGTCAATCAAGGCCGCGCTGATGCCAGCCTGTTCGTCGGGAATCAGGCGCTCTTCAAAGGTGATGGGATTGAGCAGCGCGCGCGTCAGCCAGTCTTTCAGCGCGGGCAGGCCCTGGTCTACATACACGCCGGTGGAGGCACGATCGCTGACCGAGACGAGGCCGATCCTGACTGGATCGGAGGAATTTGGATACTCGCTCATGCCTCGGGCTCATCAGGCTCACTGGTCATTTGGTCTTCGTCAGCTTCAGCTGCCATCGCCTGCCTGACAAGCTGAAAAATTTCGCGATACGACTTGCCGTGACGCGGCGCTGCACCCGGTTTTTCGGGCACCACGTCTTTGCGCGCCTGGCGAATCAGCGCGCGCAACTGCTGCGCATCGGTCGCGGGATAGGTGTTGAGCCACTTCCCCAGCGCGTCGTCGGATTCGATCAACTTGTCGCGCCATTGTTCGGCCAAGTGCAGCTGCAGCGTGAGCTGGGCCGAGCCGTTGGCTTGCTCGTTGATCGCGTCCTGAATCGGTTCCGGGTCGAGCGGGCGCATCAGCTTGCCGATGAACTGCATCTGGCGCCGCCGGCCCTCGAAACTGGTGATTTTTTTGGCATCGGCAATGGCCTGCAGCAGCTTGTCGGGCAGGTCCAGGCGCGCCATCAGGTCGGAACGCAAGCTTAAAAGTGATTCGCCCAGGGCTTGCTTTTCGTCGGCTTCGGCTTTAAGTTGGGTCTTGCTCGGCGGGCCAACCTCTTCGAGCGCAATTTCTTCGGGTTTGACGAAGCGGCCGTTCGACCAGTAGCCCCTGACGGGCGCGGGCTTGGCGATTTTGCCCTTGATAGTCTTGATGTTCATAGCAGTCAGTATCATAGCTACCCATATGACCGACAAGACCAAGACTTCCCCCACCCAATCGAGCCGTTCTGGACAGCAAAAACCGCCTGCGGCAAATCAGGCCAGAGCTGCTGAATCCGGCTTCAGCTTTCACCGCGATTTTTTTGAGGATCTGGTTGACACGGCCTTGAGTCACGCCAAAAAACTTGGTGCCACCGATGCCGCCGCCGAGGCATCTGAAGGCTGCGGCTTGTCGGTCAGCGTGCGCAAGGGCGAGCTTGAAAACGTCGAACGCAACCGCGACAAATCCCTCGGCATCACGGTGTATGTCGGCAAAAAACGCGGCAACGCAGCCACCAGTGATTTTTCCACGGCGGCCATCCAGCAGACCGTGCGCGCCGCCTACGATATCGCCCGATTCACCGCTGACGACGAAACATCTGGCCTTCCCGATGACCAGGACATTTCGCGCGACCATCCGGCGCTCGATCTGTTTCACCCGTGGGCCATTACGTCGGCCGAGGCTGCGCAGCTGGCGCTTCAATGCGAAGCCGCTGCCCTGGGCACCAGCCGTCTGATCACCAACAGCGAAGGCGCCGGCGTTTCGGCGCAGCAAAGTCATTTTTTCAGCGCCCACAGCAAAGGCTTTCGCGGTGGCTATGCCAGCTCGCGCCACAGCATTTCGGTGGCGCCGATTGCCGGCAAGGGCAATCACATGCAGCGCGATGCGTGGTACAGCTCGATGCGCGACGCCCGTGAACTGGCCCGGCCCGAGGCGGTAGGCCGCTATGCCGCCGAGCGCGCATTGGCGCGCCTCAAAAGCCGGAAAATTCCGACCACTCAATGCCCGGTGCTGTTTGAATCGCCGCTGGCCGCTGGTCTGCTGGGCGGCTTCGTGCAGGCCGTCAGCGGCGGCGCGCTGTATCGAAAAAGCACGTTTTTGCTCAACAGCCTGGGTAAGCCGGCTTTTCCGAAACACATCGACGTGCTTGAGAATCCGCATCTGCGCAAAGGCAAGGGCAGCGCACCGTTTGACGAGGAAGGCGTGAAAACCAGCGCGCGGCAGGTTGTCAATGGCGGGCGTGTCGAGGGTTATTTTTTAAGCACCTATTCGGCGCGCAAACTGGGCATGCGCACCACCGGCAATGCCGGCGGCTCACACAACCTGGTGATGACCAGCCGCCGCACCCGCGCAGACGACGATCTGGACGCGATGCTGCGCAAATTGGGCCGAGGCCTTTTTGTGACCGAGCTGATGGGGCAGGGCGTGAACTACGTGACGGGCGACTATTCGCGCGGCGCGTCGGGCTTCTGGGTGGAAAACGGTCGCATTGCGTTTCCGGTCGAAGAAATCACCATTGCCGGCAACCTCAAAACCATGCTGATGGGCATCGAAGCCGTGGGCGCTGATGCTTACAACTACGGCGCCAAAACTGTAGGCTCAATCCTGGTCAATCGGATGAAGGTCGCCGGAACGTAACCCCCACGGTCGCTCACTTCGTGTAGCTTCCTGCCCCCGAGGGAGCCGCTGCGCCTACGGTCTGGCGAAGCCAGTCCCGTGGCCACTGCTTGAGCAAGCGGTGAGCGGTGAGCGGTGAGCTTTTTTTTCTAAGTTAGCCAGCCAAGGCGGTTTTCACTGCCGCTGATACCTGACCCATGTCGGCCTTGCCGGCGAGCTTGGCTTTGACGGCGCCCATCACTTTGCCCATGTCGCCAGGTCCGCTCGCGCCCAGTTCTGCAACGATGGCTTTCACGGCGGCGGTAACTTCGTCCGAACTCATCCGCGCTGGCAAGTAAGCTTGCAGCACGACCTGCTCTGCCGCTTCCTTATCGGCCAGGTCTTTACGGTCGGCTTTCTGGAAGGCTTCGATGGAGTCTTTGCGCTGCTTGATCAGCTTGTCGACGATGGCGACCACAGCCACATCGTCAACTACGATGCGCTCGTCCACCTCTTTTTGCTTGATCGCCGCCAGCAGCAGGCGAATAGTGCCCAGACGCTCGCTGTCTTTAGCGCGCATGGCGGTTTTCATGTCTTCGGTGATCTGGTCTTTGAGGGACATGGTGCTTCCTGGTTGGTAGGTCAGAAGAAGGTTAAAAATACAAAAACCCCGCTGGAGCGTCGAAATGCAAAAAGCCCGCCGGAGCGTCCTCGTGCGGGCTTTTGGTTTGCCTAAACTTGTCGTAAGGCAGTGCAGGTGAATGCTCAGTACAGCTTTTTCGGCAATTGCATCGAACGAATGCGTTTGTAGTTACGCTTGACGGCAGCCGCCTTCTTGCGCTTGCGCTCGGCGGTTGGCTTCTCGTAAAACTCGCGTGCGCGCAGGTCGGTCAGCAGACCCAGTTTTTCAATGGTGCGCTTGAAACGGCGCAGAGCGACGTCGAAGGGCTCGTTGTCTTTTACACGGATGGTGGTCATCGTTGAAATTGATCCAAAAATAGTGCGCCGTTAATTGATCTGATCAGGATCAGGCCGGGCGCGGGTTTGCTAGCAAAGCCTTGGATTATATAGCGTTAAGCAGCGCTGCCGAACTCCTGCCAGGCGTCAAACTGTCATCCGATTGTCGAACCTGCTGCCACTGGCGCTTTCCGTCGGGGAATGATGAGGAAACTGCGATGCAAAGGACGGTGGCCAGCGCCGGTCATCGGCCTGTCACAGAGGTTTCGTAAGGTCCAGACCAGCGGGCAAAGGCTCGCTACAGCGGGACGCTACAACATCAGCCGATTGAAAGTTCGCTGACCCCTTTAAAAGCCAGCTCAAAGGACACTCCATGCGCAAGTTACTGTTTTCACTGCTAATTTCCATCATGGCGGGCATGCTGCCTGGTTTGGCTGCCGCCTCCGACGATGATGACGATTCTCGTCATGGTGACCGTGAGCGCCCACGCATTCAACTTGGTGACCGGCCCTTCTTCCTGGTCGACGACATGAGCGACAGCCCGCTCAAACAGCAACTCCGGTCGTGCGCCCAGCGTTCAAACTTTAGCCGTACCGATTTTTCCATCGGCCACCGGGGCGCGGCGCTGCAGTTCCCCGAGCACACGAAAGAGTCTTACACCGCCGCGGCACGTCAGGGCGCCGGCATTGTCGAATGCGACGTGACCTTCACCAAAGACAAAGAGCTGGTCTGCCGCCACGCGCAAAACGACCTGCACACCACCACCAATATTCTGACCATTCCGGCGCTGGCAGCCAAATGCACCAAGCCGTTCAAGCCGGCCACCTTTGACGGCAACGGCAACTTCGTCGCGCCAGCCAGCGCCGAATGCCGCACCAGCGACATCACCTTGGCTGAATTCAAATCCCTGCGCGGCAAGATGGACGCGTCTGAGCCGCGTGCCAAAACCCCGGCCGAATTTTTGGGCGGCACCGCCAACTGGCGCACTGACCTGTATTCGGGCCCGACCAGCGGCACGCTGATGACGCACAAGGAAAGCATTGAGCTCTTCAAGCAGCTCGGCGTGAAGATGACGCCCGAGCTGAAAAGCCCCAGCGTGACGATGCCGTTCGACGGCTTCACGCAGCAGGCCTATGCGCAAAAAATGATCGACGAATACAAGCAGACGGGCGTCTCGCCGCGCCGCGTCTGGGCGCAGTCGTTTGACAAGGCTGACGTGCTGTACTGGATTGCCAAAGAGCCCGCTTTCGGCAAGCAGGCGGTTTACCTGGACGATGCCGCCACCGTGGCCAATCTTCCCAACGCCGCCGAGCTGACGGGCTATAAGGCGCAAGGCATCAACATTGTCGCGCCGCCGATTTTTGCGCTGCTGATGACGGATGGCAGCGGCAACATCGTGCCTTCCCGCTATGCGATGGACGCCAAAGCTGCGGGCCTCGACATCATCACCTGGACACTGGAGCGCTCGGGCATTCTGGCCGATGGCAACAATGGCTTTTATTACCAGTCGTTCGATTCGGCGATCAAAAAAGAAGGCGACATGATGCGCGTGCTCGACGTGCTGAACAAACAGGTCGGCATCATCGGCATCTTTTCCGA
>JANPFZ010000553.1:0-2587 GCA_031423655.1 Polaromonas sp. | reverse complement strand
GGCAGCGCCAAAAAAGTGACCGCGCTGATCGCCCGCGATCAGCGCCTGCTGCGCCTGGAGCTGGCGATGCCGCCCGCGATGTCTACCTGGCGGCTGGTCGTGAAAGACGCCGCGCTGCTGGAGCGCTGGCTGACCCCGCATACCTGATACCAGATTTCTGATTCATTCCAACCCGCTAAAGGATCCCTGTCATGACTTTTGAAACCATAGCAACCCGCACCGAAGGCCCGGATTCCCGCCAGGTGGCCATCGTCACGCTGAACCGGCCCAAGCAGCTCAACGCATTGAACGACCAGCTGATGACCGAACTGGGCAGCGCGCTGAAGGTCTTCGACGCCGACGACACGATTGGCTGCATCATCATCACCGGCAGCGAAAAAGCCTTTGCTGCCGGCGCAGACATTGGCGCCATGGCGAGCTACAGCTTTGCCGAGGTTTACAAAAATGATTTCATCACCCGCAACTGGGAGCAGATTCGCAGCGTGCGCAAACCGGTGATCGCGGCGGTCAGCGGTTTTGCGCTGGGCGGTGGCTGCGAGCTGGCCATGATGTGCGACTTCATCATCGCTGCCGACAACGCAAAATTCGGCCAGCCGGAAATCAAGCTGGGCATTATTCCAGGCGCTGGCGGCACGCAGCGCCTGCCGCGCGCAGTCGGCAAGGCCAAGGCCATGGACCTGGCGCTGACCGGCCGCATGATGGACGCGGTGGAAGCCGAGCGTGCCGGTCTGGTCAGCCGCGTGGTACCGCTGGACAAACTGATGGATGAAGCCATGGCGGCGGCGCTGACGATCTGCAGTTATGGCCAGATCGCCGTCGTGGCCGCCAAAGAGGCGGTCAACCGGGCGTTTGAAAGCGCTTTGAGCGACGGCCTGATGTTCGAACGCCGACTTTTTCACGCCACTTTTGCCACCAGCGACCAGAAGGAAGGCATGGACGCCTTCGTCAACAAGCGCAAGCCGGCATTCACGCATCGCTAAATGTAGAGCCCCCACGTTCGCTCACTGCGTGTGGCTCTCTGCCCCCCGAGGGGGCCGCTACGCCTGCGGCCCGGCAAAGCCGGTTCCGCGGCCCCAACTGGTAGGGTCGGGAGAGGCCCCCACGATGGCCAAGCGGGGCAAGCCGCTTGCGAAGCCGCTATAATCCTCGACGCGCGGTGATATAGCTCAGTTGGTTAGAGCGCAGCATTCATAATGCTGATGTCGGTGGTTCAAGTCCACCTATCACCACCACAGAATTCGGTATTTCAGACACAGCCTCGCAGGTGCGCTTACCCAGTCACCTTCGGGGCTTTTTCGATTTAGCCTTTGTTTTTTCACTACAGCCTCTGGACAAACACCATGAACCGCTGCACTTTCCGACTCGCTGCCAGTGTCTTGCTGGCCTTTTCTGCGGCGCTTGGCGGCCTGCCCGCCGCAGCCCAGGACGTTGGCGACCCACCCGCCGTGCGCGATTTCCCTCAAAACGCACTGCGCGGCCAATTGGTCGTGTTGGCCCCGCCCGAAATTTCGATGGACGGCAAACCCGACCGGCTCGCACCAGGCGCGCGTCTGCGGGACAGCGGCAATTTGATGCTGCTGACGGGCCAGGTTATCAACCAGAACCTGACCGTCAATTACCTGCGCGACAACATGGGGCAGGTGCAGCAGGTCTGGGTACTGACCGACGCAGAAGCCAAACTGAAGCGGCCCAATTCGCCGCCGTCGTTCTTCAATTTCGTCTTCGGCTCCAGCCCCGGAAAGACGCCACAAGACGACGGCAAGACGCCGTTCAACCAGCTTCCTGGCTACAAGCCCTGAGCCTGCGATGCGGCCCCGTCGCCGCGCGTTTTATCGCGCTTTAGGTATCAAACAGGCCGCTAGCCCCCAAAAATAGTGCGCTAGCAGCTATTAGTTTAATAGCAAATTATGAGTAAAAAAGTCTTTGTCAAAACTTTCGGCTGCCAAATGAACGAGTACGACTCGGGCAAGATGCAGGACGTGCTGCGTGCCGCCGAGGGTTACGAGCCGACGCAGAGCATCGACGACGCCGACCTGATTTTGTTCAACACCTGCTCGGTGCGCGAAAAAGCGCAAGAAAAGGTTTTCAGCGACCTGGGCCGCGTCAAGCACCTGAAGGAAAAGGGCGTACTGATCGGCGTCGGCGGCTGCGTGGCAAGTCAGGAAGGCGCGGCCATCATCCAGCGCGCACCGTATGTGGACGTCGTTTTTGGCCCGCAAACCTTGCACCGGCTGCCAGATTTGCTGTCAAAGCGCATGAGCCTGGGCAAGCCGCAGGTGGACATCAGCTTCCCCGAAATAGAAAAGTTCGACCACCTGCCGCCAGCCCGCATTGAGGGCGCCAGCGCGTTCGTCAGCATCATGGAAGGCTGTTCGAAATACTGCAGCTACTGCGTGGTGCCTTACACGCGCGGTGAAGAGGTTTCACGGCCGTTCGATGATGTGCTGGTCGAAGTCGCCGGGCTGGCCGACCAGGGCGTGAAGGAAGTAACGTTGCTGGGCCAGAACATCAACGCTTATCGGGGGAAAATGGGTACGAGCGAGATTGCCGACTTCGCCACGCTGCTGGAATACGTACATGAGATTCC
>JANPFZ010000552.1:0-5839 GCA_031423655.1 Polaromonas sp. | reverse complement strand
CAGGCGCTGGCGGTGCAAGGGCAGCTTAATTTTTCGCGCGACATGGAGCGGGAGGCTGACCGGGTGGGCTTTAGCGTGTTGCAGGGTGCCGGGTATGAGATTCGCGGCATGGCCAGCATGTTTGAAAAGCTGCAGCAGGCCTCCCGCCTCAATGACAGCGGCGGCTTCCCTTACCTGCGCTCGCATCCGCTGACGACCGAGCGCATTGCCGAAGCGCAGTCACGAATGCAGCTCAACGCCAAAGAGGCTGCCAAGGTGGCCGACCCGCAGGCAAGCGGCGCCAGCATGCCCCCGCTGCTGCACGCCATGATGGCCGCACGCGCACGCATTCTGGCTGCGCCAGGCGTTGATATGCTGCGCCCGATGGTGGCCGAGGCCGAGCGGCGGGCTGCAACGCCAGCCACCGCCACCACCACAGCAAATAGTCGTGACGCAGGCATTTTGTACGGCGGTGCCTTCGCAGCCGCGCAGCTGCGCGACTTCAGCACCGCACGCAGCCTGCTGGGCAAACTCAAACCATTGGCAGCGGGCAACGAGCGCGCTGCCAACGCGGTCCATCTGCTGTCTATCGACATTGATCTGATCAGCGGCAGCGTTCCTGCATCAGCGGCGTCGTTCGACCTGGCATCCGCCACGGCGCGCGCGGATGTGCTGACGCAGTCACGGTCATTGCTCGCGGCGAAGCGGGCGGTTGATGTGTCAAGCCGGCTGCAGACCTGGGTATCGGCGCATCCGAAAGATGCCGCCGCCTGGCAACTGCTGGCCACCGCGTATGGCAACCAGGGCCAGAACGTGCGGGCGATTCGCGCCGATGCGGAAAGCCGCGCGGCGCAGCTTGATTACGGCGCGGCGGTTGACCGGCTGAAGGCCGCGCAAACCATGATTCGCAGCAACCCCGGCAGCGCCGACCATGTTGAAAGTTCCATCATCGACACGCGCACACGCCAACTGGAGCTAGTGCTTAAAGAGCAGGCGCTCCAGGACAAAATCGATCGCAAGCTGTAGCACGGAATAAATCAGCGAGCCGATCAGCGCCGCGCCGAAACCCGTCACGCTCAAGCCGCTGACCAGACTGGCCGCAGCCCAGAACATCAGCGCGTTGATGATGAAGAGAAAAAGCCCGAGCGTGACCAGCGTGACCGGCAGAGTAAGCAGCACCAGAAGCGGTCGCACCACCATGTTGAGAAAGCCCAGCACGGCGGCAGCGATCAAGGCGCCGGTAAAGCTGGTCACCACCACGCCCGGGTACAAATAAGCCACGGCCAGCAAAGCAGCGGCACTCAAAAGCCAGTTGAGTATGAGTTTCATGTGGGCAGAATAACATCGCACTTGCGGAATTCGTCAAGGCCTGCGCCGCCATGACCCACGGCGCATTGAAGGGTTTTCGAGATTCGGTCGCTACACGCTACACGTTAGAGTGAAGCATTGCATCAGTTTCATCACGACGACCTTGCATCACGACCGTCCAGAACCTTTCAGAATTTCAGGAGCGACCCATGAATTGCACGTCTTTGCGCAAGCCATTTGCTGTGTTGAGTTTGCTGGCCTGCCTGCTGCCGCTCGCGCACGCGCAAACGCAAGCGCCCGCGTGGCCGACCAAGCCGGTCAAGATCATCGTCACCTTCCCGCCGGGCGGCGCGCCCGACACGCTGGCGCGTGTGCTGGCCGACAAGTGGACGCAGGCGCTGGGTCAGACTTTCACGGTGGACAACAAACCCGGTGCGGGCGGCAACATCGGCTCTGACTTTGTCGCGAAAAGTGCGGGCGACGGCAGCACGCTGCTAATCGCCACGGTGGGCACGCACGCCATCAACCCGGCGCTCTACAGCGCCATGCCCTACAACCACATCAAGGATTTCACGCCCGTCAGCTTTCTGGCGTCAACGCCAAATCTGCTGGTGGTCAACAACGCCGTGCCAGCCAAAAACGTCCAGGAGCTGATCGCGCTGGCAGGCAAAACGCCGCTGACCTTCGGCTCGTCTGGCAGCGGCACGTCGATTCATCTGTCGGGCGAGCTCTTCAATACGCTGGCCGGCGTGAAGATGCAGCACATTCCGTACAAGGGCCGTGCGCAGGCGGTGCCTGATTTATTGGGTGGCCGCATCACAATGATCTTTGACAACATGCCGTCGGCGCTGCCGCTGGTCAGATCGGGCGATGTGCGCGCCATAGCCGTCACCAGCGCCAAGCGCTCGGCCGCCGCGCCCGACATTCCGACAATTGCCGAATCAGGCTTGCCGGGTTTTGAGGCCAGCTCCTGGTTTGCGCTGATGGCGCCAGCGGGTTTGCCAAAGGAAGTGCTGGCGCGCATCAACGCCGAAACCGCCCGCGTATTGAGTCTGCCCGATGTGCGCGAAAAACTCACCCAGCTTGGCCTTGATGTAGCGCCGGGCAGTCCCGAGTCGCTGGCCAGCCATATCCAGACCGAGACCCTCAAGTGGGCCAAAGTGGTCAGGGAATCTGGCGCCAAGCTGGACTGAATGCGTTATGAAGTCCCTTCGCCAGACAGCCGCTAAAGCCCCGCAGCAAATCCCCGTCAGTCTTCCCGGCCCACGGAGTCGCGCGTGACTGATTTCGACCGCCTCGAGATGGAAGGCGAATTGCGCCTGCGTGCGCTGGAGCAAGAGGTCAACGCCTTGTGCCTGCGGCATGGAGAGGCTGCGCGGTATCCGCTGGCGCCTGGCCTGATGCCTGGAGACGACGCAACGCGATCCAGTCAAGCGATGGCAATGTACAGCTCGGAGATGCGCAGCGCTGATTTGCACGCGAGCGATGAAAGCCATCGCATGCTTTTTGACACCATGGACGAAGGTTTTTGCATTATTGAGCAGTTCGACAGCAAAGCCGGCGAACCGATTGATTTTCGCTACGTCGAAGCCAACCCGGCATTCGTGGCGCATTGCGGTGCGAGCGATGCGGGCGGCGTGGTCGGCAAAACCATCCGGCAACTGTTCCCCGGTATTTCACAAGACTGGCTGTTGATCTACGACAACGTCCTCAGCACCGGCGAGCCGATCCGGTTTGAAAGCAAGCTTGCCTCAAATGGACGCATGCTGGAAGTCTACGTCTTTCGGGTGAATGCTGAAACCCGGCGTCGGCTGGGGATCATTGTCAAAGACGTGACCGAGCACGCGCAGACCGTAAAAACCCTGAGACGCAGCGAAAGCGAGCTCCGCGACTTTGTTGAAAACGCCTCCATCGGACTTCAATGGATTGGGCCGGACGGCACGGTGCTCTGGGCCAATCGAACCGAAAGCGAACGTCTCGGCTATACGCGCGATGAATACGTCGGTCGGCAGGTGTCGAGCTCGTATGTTGATCAGCCCGTCATTGAAGATATTTTTGCCAGGCTGAAAGGCGGCGAAACCCTGCTCGACTACGGGGCGCGCCTGCGTCACAAAGACGGTTCGATCCGTCATGTCCTGATCAATTCCAATGTGCTGGTCGAAGACGGACAGTTCATCCACACCCGCTGCTTCACGCGTGACATCACCGACCAAAAGCGGGCGCAAGACACCTTGCAGCAGAGCGAAGCCTTCAGTCGCAGCATCATTGAAAGCAGCCCCGATTGCATCAAGGTTCTGGACCTTGATGGGAATTTGCTGTCTCTGCTCAGTGGGCAGAAATTGCTCGGCATTGAAGACATCCATCCATTATTAAACAAGCCGTGGATCGATTTCTGGGGGGCCGGCGATCAGCCGGCGGCGCAACTGGCGATCAATGCGGCGGTGGCGGGCGGAAAAGGAAGTTTCGTCGGGTTTTTCTCGACGCCTCTCGGCAAATCCCAATGGTGGGACGTGGCGATTTCGCCGATTTTTGATCTGCACGGTCAGCCCAGGCAACTGCTCGCCATCTCGCGCGAAGTGACCCAGCGCCGACGGGCGGAACTGAATTTTGAGTTCCTGGCCTCGGTCAGCCAGGACCTCGCGCACTGGATCAACATGGACGAAATGATGCGGGCGGTCGGCGCAAAAATGGCCGCGCATCTCCAGCTTTCGCTGTGCGCATTTGTCGACATTGACGAGACGGCAGAGCGCGTGGTGATCAACCACGACTGGCATCGCGAAGACGTGCCAAGCCTCGTCGGCGTTCATCGTCTTGCCGACTTTGTGGGAGAAAAATTCATACTGGCGGCGCGTGCGGGCCAGGCCATTATTGTGAGCGACGTCGCAACAGACCCGCGCACAGACCCCCTGCAATTCGCAGCGCTCAAAATCGCTTCCTTCATCTGCATGCCGCTGATCCGGGACGGGCAATGGCGGTTTGCGCTGTGCCTGTACAAATCCGATGCCCATGACTGGCGGGAAGACGAGATTGAACTCACGCGCGAACTGACCGCGCGCATCTGGACGCGACTCGAACGTCTGCGGGCCGAGGCAGCGCTGCGCCAGAGTGAAGAGCGCTTCCGCGCTTTGGTGACGGCGAGTTCCGACGTGGTGTACCGCATGAGTCCGGACTGGCGCGAGATGCGGCAACTCCATGGCCAGAACTTCCTCGCCGATACCACAGCGCCCAACGATAACTGGCTGCAGCAATACATTCACCCGGATGATCAGCCGCGCGTGCTCGCGGTCATCGATGAAGCCATCCGGACCAAGAGCCTTTTCGAGATGGAGCATCAGGTCGTGACCGTGGACGGTAGCCTGGGCTGGACGTTTTCGCATGCGGTTCCGTTGCTGGATGCAGGCGGTGAAATTGTGGAATGGTTTGGCACCGCAAGTGATGTGACCAAGCAAAAGCGGGCCGAGCAAGCCTTGCGTGACTCTGAAGACCGCTACCGCAATTTATTCAATTCGATGGACCAAGGCTATTGCATCATCGAAATGATTTTCGATGCGCACAGCAAGCCGGTCGATTACGTTTATCTGGAGGTAAACCCGTCTTTCGAGGCCATGAGCGGCATGCACGCCGTGCAGGGAAAGCGGATACGCGAACTGGTCCCCAACCTTGAAGCGTACTGGTTGGAAACTTACGGCACAGTCGCGCTGACGGGCGAGGCGGTTCGTGTTGTCAACGAAGTGAAACCGCTGGACCGCTGGTTCGACGTTTATGCCTTTCGATTCGGCGGGATGGAAAGCCGCAAGGTCGCCGTCCTGTTCACCAACATCACGGAACGGAAAAAAGCTGAAGAAACCCTGCGTAAAAGCGAAGAGCGCTTCCGCGCCCTGTTCGACTGGGGACCGATCGCCATGTATTCGTGCGACAGCACCGGAATTATTCAGGAATACAACCGCGGTGCCGTGCAGTTGTGGGGACGGGAACCTAGGCCCGGGGATACCGACGAAGAATTTCGCGGCTCGTTCAAAACTTATTTGCCCGACGGCACGTTCCTGCCCTACGCGCAAACCGCGATGACAAAAATTTTGAGGGGCGAAGCCCCCGCGAGGCACGACATGGAAGTCGTGATCGAGCGGCTCGACGGCTCGCGTAGCACCCTGGTTGTCAATGTGGTTCCGCTCAAGAATGCACAGGGACAGGTCACTGGCGCCATCACCTGCTTTTACGACGTCACGGAACGCAGCTTGCTGCAGCGCAAGACACTCGAGCAGGCCGGGGCGCTGGCCGATCTGGACCGGCGCAAGGACGAGTTTCTGGCCATGCTCAGCCACGAGTTGCGCAACCCGCTGGCGCCCATCCTGAATGCCGTACACCTGCTGCGGCTGCAAACGAACGAAGACCCGCTGCAAAAGCAAGCCCGTACCATCATCGAGCGTCAGGTCGGGCAACTCAAACATCTGGTCGATGACCTGCTGGAGGTCTCACGCATCAGCAGCGGCCGGGTTCAGCTTCGTCAGGAGCAGATCGTGCTCGGCGGCATCGTCGAGCGGGCGGTGGAGAC
>JANPFZ010000551.1:0-1867 GCA_031423655.1 Polaromonas sp. | reverse complement strand
GTGCGTTCATTCATTGAACGCGGTGTCTGATCAGTAATCTGCAGACTCGAAGGATGCGTGTAAATCAAGCTTTGAATTGAGCCGGTTTGAATCTGATCCCGCAAGCGCTTCGTATTCATTTCAGCCGCATGAATCCATCCTGATTCCGGCGCTGTTTCAACTTCAATCCAAAGGAATTCACATGCAGACAAAACACAAACTTGCGTCCATCGGCCTGGCCATTGCCCTGTCCATGGCTGCTGCCTCCAGCTTCGCGCAGGTCATGGTCGGCGGTGCGCCAATGCTGGCGTCCAAAGACATCATCGACAACGCCGTCAATTCCAAAGACCACACCACGCTGGTCGCTGCCGTGAAGGCCGCGGGTCTGGTCGAGACACTGAAAGGCCCTGGCCCATTCACCGTATTCGCCCCGACCAACGCTGGCTTTGCCGCGCTGCCCGCCGGCACGGTAGACACGCTGCTCAAGCCTGAAAACAAAGCTATGTTGACCAGCATCCTGACCTATCACGTGGTTGCCGGCAAGATGGACGCTGCGGCGCTGAACAAGGCTATTGCTGATGGCGGTGGCAAGGCTACGCTCAAGACGGTAGCCGGTGGCAACCTGATTGCCAAGTCCGTCATGGGCGGCGTGACGGTAACCGATGAAAAAGGCGCCTTTGCCAATGTGATGATCGCTGATGTGTACCAGTCGAACGGCGTGATTCACGTAATCGACAAGGTGCTGTTACCGAAGTAAAAGCGGTTTTTGGCAGCGGGGGCATTCACCGTAGAGGCACCGAGAACGCAGAGTGACGCAGAGGTCTTCAGGTTGAATAATTCCTGTGAAGAAAACGCGCTAACTTCAAGTTCTCAGCGGTCCTCTGCGTTCTCTGCGCCTCTGCGTTAGAAAGTCTCTTGTTCTTTCGTTTCAGATCAGATGCGCTGCACCTTCAACTGATGCAGCGCTGCTTTCACAATGCTTTGCGCATCAACCCCAAAAAACTCCCGCAGCGCTGCCCGCGTGTCGCTGCGGCCAAACCCGTCGGTGCCCAAGGTCAGATACGCCCGGCCATCCGGCAGAAACGCGCGAATGCTTTCCGGCACCGCGCGCACGTAATCGGTGGCCGCGATGATCGGGCCTTCGCTGGTTTTCAGTTGCTGCGCGATGAACGGTTCCAGCTGCGACTCTTCGCCCTTTAAGGCCCGTAGCTGGCACGCCGCGCCGTCGCGCGCCAGTTCGCTCCAGCTGGTCACGCTGAATACCGTGGCATCAATTCCCTGTGCGGCCAAAAGCTCTGCAGCCTTGATAACCTCCGTGAGGATGGCGCCAGAGCCCAATAGTGTGATTTTGCCTCCGGTTGATGGTGCTTTGGCGCTCTGGCCCAGGAATTCCGTGCGCAAGTAGCTATTAAAATAATAGCACCCACGAATGATGTCCTGCTCGCTTCCGACACGCAAATCAGGCTGCGCATAGTTCTCGTTCATCATCGTGACGTAGTAAAAAACGTCTTTCTGCTCGACCATCATTTCGCGCATGCCGTGGTCGATGATGACGGCCAGCTCGCAGGCGAATGCCGGGTCGTAAGCCTTGCAATTTGGAATCGTTGCGGCCACCAGATGGCTGGTGCCGTCCTGGTGCTGCAGACCTTCGCCGCCGAGCGTGGTGCGGCCCGAGGTGGCGCCGAGCAAAAAGCCGCGAGCCCGCTGGTCAGCTGCCGCCCAGATTTGGTCGCCGACGCGCTGAAAACCGAACATCGAGTAGTAAATGTAGAAGGGCAGCATCGCCAGGCCATGCACGCTGTAGCTGGTGGCGGCTGCCGTCCAGCTTGCCAGCGCTCCGGCTTCGCTGATGCCTTCTTCCAGAATCTGGCCGTCCATGGCTTCGCGG
>JANPFZ010000550.1:0-1518 GCA_031423655.1 Polaromonas sp. | reverse complement strand
CTCGGACATTCCATCGGCTGACAAGATGACGCCAGTCGGGCTGAAGACCCACCTGGAAGCTGAAATCGCCAAGTGGGGCCCGGTGATCAAGAAAGCCGGCGTTTACGCTGATTGATACTAAAATAGGCGGCTAGCCCATGTAAATATTGGGCAAGTAGCTATCAAGTAAATAGCATCTCAACCGTAAAAAAGCGCGCCGCCGGCGCGCTTTTTTGTTGGGCCGCTGGCGCTTCACACCATCGGCGCGGCAATCCGCAACCCAGCCATCACCAGTTGTTGCGCAGCTCGCGCAACTTGGTGAACACCGTTCTCGCATCGGGCTGGTCCTGCAACTCGGGAAATTTCTCGCGCAGTCTGGCAATCAGGCTCGGGCTGCTCAGACGCAAAAAGGTGTTGATCAGCTTTTCTTCGGCCATTGTGGTGACGGCCGATTGCGCCGGGTCGTGGTCCGTCACGCCGGGCAGTAGCGCTTGCGCGGCGGCGTTGTCGGGTTCTTGCGCCAGCGTGAACTTCAGATTGTTTTCGATGTAGTCGTGGCCTGGGTAGACCAATGTGTTCTCGGGCAGCCGGGACAGCTGGTCGGCAAAGGTCGTGTACATGGCGTTGACGTCGCCGCCGTTGTGTACGTTACCCGCGCCGGCGTTAAACAGCGTGTCGCCAGAAAACAGCGCCGGTTGATCGGTGTGCGAGCGCAGGCAGATGTGGCACATCGTGTGGCCAGGTGTGTCCAGGCATTCCAGTTCGACCGTCTTGCCGACCTTGATCACGTCGCCGGCCTGCACGCCCCGGTCCATGCCGGAAATTTTGCCGGCAGCCTTGTGGTGCGCAATCACTTTGGCGCCGGTGGCGGCCACCACAGCTGCGTTGCCGCCAATGTGGTCGTGGTGCTCGTGGGTGTTCAAAATCTGCGTGATCTGCCAACCCCTGGCCTTGGCCGTGGCCAGGCACTTCTGATGGTCCAGCGGGTCAATCGCCAGCGCCTCGCCGGTCTCGGGGCAGGCGATCAAGTAGTTGAAATTGCGGTAGGCATTCGCGGTCCAGATGCGTTCGACGATCATGATGTTCTCCTGATTCCATTTCTAAATCATCCGTGCACTTTGTCGGCATCGCTGGCGGTACGTCTGTACTGTCTGCGCTTTGCCTTCGCGTTCACAAAAAATTTAGAAATGGAATGAAATCCTGCGTTGGCATTGTAGGAGTCTGCGGTAGCTTTGGCAGGGCGTCCGGGCGTTTCGTCAGCCACGGCCTGTTGAAATGCTTTATGCAAGTCATTTCGGCTGGTAGCCCGCGTATTACGTGCGCAAGAAGCTATTAAAAACGTAGCGTTCCATGTTTGTCTGCAGGCTGCCTGGTCTTCGGCCGGTAATCGCACCAGGGCGAAACCGCGCACTGCCAGCACAGTGGTGTGCGCGCCATGCAGACGTAGCGGCCATGCAAGATCAGCCAGTGGTGCGCGTCAACCAGATACTCGGCCGGTATGCGTTTGAGCAGCTTCATCTCTACTTCCAGCGGCGTCTT
>JANPFZ010000549.1:0-10628 GCA_031423655.1 Polaromonas sp. | reverse complement strand
GGTATGCCTTCGTTCCACGATGCCTGCAACCGATTGCAGTACCGACAAAACTTTATCCTGAGTGGCTTTTAGAACGATCATGGCTTCCTCTTGTCTTTATCTTTAATTCTTTAATTCAAACTAGTAGTAGTAGTAAGGGTGAAAGGTATCTGTGGACAGCACCATTTTCCCCTTTTTTATCAAGCACTTGATGCCTGTTTAACCTTGTGTGCTGTTGCCCGTGAAGTGGCATGGCAGATATGAACAACTTTTCATTGTTGACGACTTCTGTGGATAAGCATGCGGTTATTCAAAAGTTGTCCCCAAGGTTGCTGGTGGGTTCTTGTCCAGCTCTGCCAGCGTCGAACAACAGTCATAAGAGCGCACGGTTCAGCCTTTCAAAGTTTGTTCGAGCACATGCAACTGCTGGTTGAGTTCGGTCATCTGCTGGCGCTCGGCAGACATCTTGCGGACGGCGTGCAGCACCGTGGTGTGGTCGCGGCCACCAAACAGTTCGCCGATCTCTGGCAGGCTCTTCTGGGTCAGTTCCTTGGCCAGATACATTGCGATCTGCCGCGGCCGGGCAATGCTCGCGGGCCGCTTCTTCGAATACATGTCGGCTACCTTGATCTTGTAGTAGTCGGCGACTGTTTTCTGGATGTTCTCGACCGATATCTGGCGGTTTTGAATCGACAGCAAGTCACGCAGGGCTTCACGCGCCAGTTGTATCGATATTTCTTTTAAATTGAAGCGTGAATAAGCGAGAATTTTGCGCAGTGCGCCTTCCAACTCGCGGACGTTAGAGCGCACATTCTTGGCGACAAAAAACGCCACCTCTTCCGGCATCAAGGTGCCCTCCACTTCGGCTTTGCGGATCAGGATAGCGACGCGCATTTCCAGTTCAGGTGGCTCAATAGCGACAGTCAAACCCGAATCAAAACGCGATACCAGCCGCTCGTGTATGTCTGTCAGCCCCTTTGGATAGGTGTCGCTGGTCATCACAATGTGCGACTTTTTGGTCAGCAGGGCTTCAAATGCATTGAAGAACTCTTCCTGGGTGCGGTCCTTGTTGGCGAAGAACTGTACGTCGTCAATCAATAGCAGGTCCAGAGAGTGGTAGCGCTCCTTGAACTCGTCAAATGTCTTGCGTTGATAGGCTTTAACCACATCAGACACGAACTGCTCGGCATGGATGTATAAAACTTTGGCTGCCGGGTTGTCGCCGAGTAACTTGTTGCCGATGGCATGCATCAGGTGAGTCTTGCCCAAACCGACACCGCCGTAGATAAAAAGCGGGTTGTACAGCTGACCCAGACTGCTGGAGACGTGAAGTGCTGCCGCCCTGCCCATGCGGTTGGCGGTGCCTTCAATCAACGTGTCGAAAGTCAGGGCGGTGTTCAGACGGTTCTTGAAGGGGGCACCTGCAAGCTCCTCAGGTACCCCGATGGCTGGCGGTTCTACCGCGCCAAAGCTCTCGAAGCTTCTCACCAGAGCTGTTGGTTTTAATTGGGCTTCTCTGATAGCAAGCGCTAACTCAAGAGGAATTTTCTGACCCGAGAATTTCTCAAGCAGTGCAGAAATACGACCAGCGTACTGCGCCCGGATCCAGTCCAGCTTGAAGCGATTGCCGACATCGATTGTGACTTTGGACAGGTCGGGAGCAACATGCACAACCAGAGGACGAATCCAGGTGTTGAACTGTTGCTCGGGTAGTTCCTGCGCCAGCTGATCCACACAGCATTGCCACAAGCCCTGACTCGGGCTGCCAAGATATCCATCGGCCATGAATTTTTTAGCAGCGCTTGAAGACACAATACAGCGCTGGGCTGGCTGTGGATATTTTAATTTTGGACACCCATAATTGTACGCGGCTGGACAAGTTATCCACAAAAAAATTACCTCGAGTTTCACCTGTCTGTTGACCCGCGCAAACGTGTCGCTCATTTCAACGGATTGCCGACGCACGACCTGCACCGGTCCTGCCTTGACAGCGAGCATGGTTGTCAGCCCTCAAAAATCTGCGACAATCATGGGTTTCCCTGATACGCAGCGGCTCGGCGCCGTCTGAAAAATTCCTGCTTGAGTGTTCTGCAGTGTTCGGAATGCGCGGTACTACCCAAGTAGTTGCGCACCAAACCTGGCGGCAAAGCGGGCCGTAACGCGCTGTGGCGCACGGCAACCGAATTGGTTGGAGTCACCTCAGGGAATCTATTTACTTAACTTGTAGCTAACCGGCACACAGGACGCATTATGAAACGTACATATCAACCCTCCAAGGTCAAGCGTGCCCGCACGCACGGCTTTTTGACGCGTATGAAAACGCGTGGCGGCCGCGCTGTCATTGCAGCCCGGCGTGCCAAAGGTCGCAAGCGTCTGGCTGTCTAGGACTGAAGTTTGTGAGCTTGCAGCGCGGCACTTCCTGATCAGGCGTTTGGCCCCCGTGCAGCGGCTTCAGACGCGACCACAGTTTCAAGCCGTGTTAAGCGGAGTCATAGTCGCAAAAACCCCGCATTTTGCTTTACACCGCAATTCGCTTGATGCAAGGGCCTTGAGCCCCAGCGCTGGCGGAGCGACCTCACAACCTGCCCTGTTCCCCGTGGTGGATATCTGGCTCGGTGCCATGGTCCCCAAACGCTGGGCCCGGCGTGCCGTGACGCGCAACGCCATCAAAAGACAAATTTACGCCGTGAGTGCCGATTTTCAGCATCTGTATCTGCAAGCCGCATTTGTGGTTCGCCTCCGGCGTGATTTTTCGCGTACTGAATTCACTAGTGCGACCTCGCTCCAGCTACGGTCTGCAGTTCGCGGGGAGCTTCGGTCACTGCTTCAGGCCGGCGCAGCTGCGCCATGATGCGTTACCTGCTTGCTTCTCTTCCCGTTGCCTTGACCGGAGTCGTGAGATTTCCGCAGCAAGGGCTGATGACGCTCGTCAAGTGCTATCGCCTGTTACTTAGCCCGTGGCTGGGTTCGGGCTGTCGGTTCGAGCCAAGTTGCTCGGCTTATTCACTACAGGCCCTGCAGCAGCATGGCGCCGCGCGGGGTAGCTATCTAACCCTCAGACGCCTGGCACGATGCCAGCCCTGGTGCGATGGCGGTGATGATCCTGTTCCGCCTGCCGCCAGCAGTGCATTGTTTTCCCGTCTGCTCAAACCAGCAATCTCCCCTCCTTCTGAAAAGACACCGTCATGAACGACATCCGCCGCACCATCTTGTGGGTGATTTTCGGTTTCTCCATGGTTTTGCTGTGGGACCAGTGGCAGGTCTTCAATGGCCAGAAACCGACCTTTTTCCCTTCGGCTTCACAAACCGCCAAAGCACCTGCCCCGGCAACGACGGCCTCCAGTTCTGCTGCCGCCACCGTGCCTAGCTTGCCGTCAATTGCCGGGTCGTCTGGCTCCGCAAATGTGGTTCCCACGGGCGCACCCAGTGCGGCTCCGGTCAGCGGCGCGAACGCTCGCGAGCGGATCGTTGTCAGCACCGATGTGCTCAAACTTACCTTCGACAGCGAAGGTGGCACCCTGACTCGTTCAGAGTTCACGAAGTACACCAACGGCGTTAACAAGGCCACCGGCTTTGTGTTGCTGGAAGAAAGCGGCACTCGGGTGTACGTCGCACAGACTGGCCTGATAGCGGGCGCGCCGGGCGCCGGGCTGCCGACGCACAAGACGCCGATGACCGTGGTTGCCGGAGAGCGTGAACTGCGTGACGGACAAAACACCCTGCAGGTCCGTTTTGAGTCAGCTGAAGTCGGCGGTGTGAAGCTGACAAAAACCTACACGCTCACGCGCGGCGCATATGACATCGCGGTGCGTCATGACGTCCTCAACAGCAGCGCTGCCGCAGTTGCGCCGCAGCTCTACCTGCAATTGGTGCGAGACGGCAATCCACCACCGGGCGAGTCCTCCTTCTATTCAACATTCACCGGTCCGGCAATTTACACCGAAGCCCAGAAGTACCAAAAAGTCGAGTTCAAGGACATCGAAAAAGGCAAGGTCGATGTCGAAAAACAGGCCAGCAACGGTTACGCCGCGATGGTGCAGCACTATTTCGCCAGCGCCTGGATTCTGGCTGATGGCCTGAAGCGCGACTTGTTCTTTCGCAAGGTCGATACCAACCTGTATGCCGTCGGCATGATCACGCCGATGGACAGCATCGCTCCCGGCGCAAGCAAAAGCATCGAGTCGCGGTTCTTTGTCGTTACTCAAGAATAAAAAACGCTGGATGCGCTCGCGCCCGGTCTGGAACTGGTGAAAGACTATGGCTGGCTGACCATCCTGGCCAAGCCGCTGTACTGGCTGCTCGATCAGCTTCACGATGTTTTGCGCAACTGGGGCTGGTCGATCGTGGCGCTGGTGTTGCTGCTCAAGATTGCGTTTTACTGGCTCAATGCCAAGGCTTACGCCAGCATGGCCAAGATGAAAGCCATCAACCCGAAAATCATGGAGATGCGCGAGCGGCTCAAGGACAAGCCGCAGGAAATGCAGCAGCAGATGATGAAGATTTATCGCGAGGAAAAAGTCAACCCGATGGGTGGCTGCTTCCCGATCATGGTGCAGATTCCGGTTTTTATTGCGCTGTACTGGGTGCTGCTTTCCAGCGTCGAGATGCGCAATGCGCCATGGATCCTGTGGATCCGCGACCTGTCAGCGCCGGACCCTTACTTCATCTTGCCAGTGGTGATGACCCTGACGACCATGCTGCAGACGGCACTGAACCCGACGCCACCCGATCCGATGCAGGCCAAACTGATGTGGTTCATGCCGTTGATTTTCAGTGTGATGTTTTTCTTCTTCCCGGCCGGGCTGGTGCTTTACTGGATCACCAACAACATTTTGTCGATTGCCCAGCAGTGGGTCATCAACACCCGAATGGGTGTACCGCCGCAATTCAACCTGCCGAAATTCCGGTAAAAAAAGGGCCGCTTAGCGGCCTTTTTTGATTCTGCCTTTCACCCAAAGTCACTTGCGTCTGCCTTTGCACCATCCCGCATTTGCTATCTTCCGATGATGCTCGCCCGACACTACGACCCCATCGTTGCCATTGCGACCGCGCCCGGCCGTGGAGCAGTCGGCATTGTTCGCGTGTCTGGCCAGGCCATCGGACCGGTGATTGCGGCTCTCGGCGGCCGCAGTCTGCTGCCACGTCAGGCGACCTACCTTTCTTTCCGGGATTCACGCCAGCAGGTAATCGACCAGGGCCTGGCGATCCATTTCCCCGCGCCGCACTCCTACACCGGCGAGGAGGTGCTAGAGCTGCAGGCACACGGCGGGCCGATGGTGCTGCAGCTGCTGGTGGCCAGCTGCCTGGAGGCTGGTGCAGCATTAAATCCGGCGACCGGCCAGCCCTGGCTGCCCCGCTTGCGACTGGCGCAGCCAGGGGAATTCACCGAGCGCGCATTTTTAAACGACAAGATCGATCTGGCGCAGGCCGAAGCCATTGCCGACCTGATCGACGCCAGCACCGAAACCGCCGCTCGCTCCGCCGCCCGCTCAATGACGGGCGAGTTCTCAACGGCTATCAATACCCTGCTGGAGCAACTCATCCATCTGCGCATGCTGGTCGAAGCCACGCTGGATTTCCCCGAAGAAGACATTGATTTTCTGAAGAAGGCGGATGCGCAGGGACAGCTGGAGCGGCTGCAGGCCACGCTGGACACGTTGATGCAGCGCGCAACGCAGGGCGCGATTCTCCGCGAGGGCATCAAGGTGGTGATTGCGGGCCAGCCGAACGCCGGCAAAAGCTCGCTGCTCAATGCGCTGGCCGGTGCCGAATTGGCCATCGTCACGCCGATTGCCGGCACCACCCGCGACAAGGTTTCGCAGCTGATCCAGATTGAAGGCGTGCCCTTGCATGTGGTGGACACGGCTGGTTTGCGCACCGCGCTCGATGAGGTCGAGAAGATAGGCGTTGAGCGCGCGTGGACCGAGATTCAAAGTGCCGATGCCGTATTGTTCATGCGCGACCTGAGCCGCCACGATTCCGCCAGCTCGTCCCCGGCCATTGCTACTAATTACATAGCAGAAGACGAGGTAATTGCTCGGGCTATCGCCAAAAACAGTCTTGAAAAAACAGCGGTAATCGATGTCTGGAACAAATCAGATCTGGCCACGCCCGCCGCACGGGAAAAAGCGCGTGATGGCGTGCTGATTTCCGCCAAAACCGGTGAGGGGCTGGAGGCCTTGCGTCAAAAGCTTCTGCAGGTGGTCGGCTGGCAGGCCGCGCCCGAGGGACTCTTCATGGCTCGAGAACGCCACGTACGTGCTTTGGGAAGGGTTAAAACCGAATTGGCCAGGGCCCGCGAGCAGTTGCTGGCAGAGAGGCCCGCGCTGGACTTGCTGGCCGAAGATCTGCGTCAGGCGCAGGCGCACCTGAGCGAAATCACAGGGGCGTTCAGCGCCGACGACTTGCTAGGCGAGATTTTCTCCCGCTTTTGTATCGGGAAATAGCTGATCACTTTGTCCGGGGTGAAGCTAGGATCTGCCAGTTTTGCCAAAGGACGAAGTCATATTGCACACGACAACAGGGTAACCCAGCCACTGTATCAATTGTAAAAAGACGTTAACAAAACGCGAAACTCTGGTACCGCCATGTATCGTGCGGCAACTATGAACGCAGTTTTCACCGCTGATACACGCTCAGACATTCAGGGGCTGGCCCGGGCTATTGCCACTTCTGCGGCCAGCGATGCACTGCGCTGCCAGTTCAATGATTCCCAGTGGGAGTCGCTGGCCGGCTACTTCCAGCCATTTGCCTTGAAAAGCGGGCAGGTTGTGATTGAAAAGGGGGCGCAGGACCGCACGCTTTACTTCATCGAGAGTGGCGGTTTGAGTGTGCATTACGAGGATGACAAGGGCCGTGTCCGCATGGCGCTGGTAGCTCCCGGTAGCGTGGTCGGCGAAGGCGCATTTTTTTCGCACCTGCCGCGCAGCGCCACAGTGCAGGCCACAGGGCCCAGCAAGCTGTGGTGCATGACTTCGCTGCGTTTTCTGGAGTTGTCCAATCGCCACAGCCCGTTGGCGCTGGAACTGACGATCGCACTCGGATCGGTGATAGCTAAAAGGCTCTACAGTCGACCAAGACGTATCGCGGTGACCTGATACACGCGAATGCGGTAGTTTCGGCGCGTTACAGATGCTCGGCACGCCGTCCGACTGGCGATGTCACGGCGCTACAACCAGTACCCTGACCGAATCAATTAGGCCCGCTGACCCGCGTTTGTGCTTCGTTTTATCGTTGTGGGTGTTAAATTGGCCTTTTTCGGCATCGCAATGTGTGCCCGTGATGGGGTAGTCCGCGACCCAGCCTGGCAACGGCCAACGACACGTTTTTCACCGAGCCCTTCTTATGCTCTTCTTTGACCTTTTTTTTGGAAAGCGACTGGCGCCCGAAGCCGGCGGCGTGGGCGAACCCATTGACAAGCGCATTGAGCCTGGCGATGTCGTCGCGCCCGCCCGGCAGGCGGCTGGCGGCTTGCAACCGGGCGCCGACGAGCGCAGAACCAGGCGTCACGCACGCCGTGAGCAGTTGTACGTGGCCGTTCGAGAGGCCATGACACGTTCGGGTGTGTTGGCAGCAACCTACCGATTCAAGGTGCTCTCGCTGGATCAGCTGGGCAATGAATTTCTGGTGATGGTGGACCTGTCCCTGGATTTTGAGCACATCACCAGCCAGCTCGGCGCGATGGAGGCGCTGATTGTGCAGAACGCCAAGGCGCGCTTTGCCATCACCGTGCCGACGGTTTATTGGCGGATGGATACGTCCACTGCGCCGGCGGCGCCAGGCAAGCCACTGCCCGCCCAAAAGCCGGAAAAGCCATCGGAACCACCCCTGGTTGCGAACGCGCCAGCCGGCCTGCCGGTTCGCGCCGGCAGAGCTGCCATTCGGCATGACCCGCTTGAGGCGGACGAGGTAGCCGCCTTCAGACTGGCCTTGTTGGCAGCTTCGGCGAAAGCGCCTGTCAACGCGCTTGAAACGGCGACGAAAGCACGGCGTGGCGCTTCGTCGTATACCTTGCTCACCGGTTTTGAAGACACCGAATTGCCCGAATCTGCAGCTTCTCCGGCACTGAGCAGGACCCAGTACGGCGAGCTGCGGTAACACGCTAAAGCGCGATTTTTTACCAGCAGTTAGAGCCCATCGGCTGCATTGAAATTGAACGGCCAAGCCTTCAAAATATTCCACACGTTAAGCAAAACAGACTTGTAGCCCAGTAAATACATGCGTAAGTAGCTATAAAATATATAGCACCCAAAAGCAGCAAAGCAAGGAGCCCAGTCAAAACAGAGCTTCCAGCCGCGTTGAAACAGGCCACGGGCACATCAGCCCGATTGCGGGCTTTGCTGCTACCCGGCGAAATCGGCTTGTGTGAAGGTTGGCAATTTGGCGGCGCCGCCCAGCGCGGGCAGGTTGATGATCGCGGCACCCTCAATGACTGTCGCGCCTGCCTTTTCCAGCAGGACTTTGCCCGCCAGCATCGTGCCGCCGGTGGCGATCAGATCATCCATCAGCAAGATTCGCTGCCCCGGCGTCACGGCATCGACATGCAGCTCGACGGTACTGCTGCCATATTCGAGCGCATAGGTTTTCTTCGGCGTGCAGAACCGCAGCTTGCCTTGCTTGCGAATCGAAACAAACCCGATACCCAGCTGGTAGGCCACCACGGCGCCCAATATAAAACCGCGCGCGTTTGGCCACCAGATCGGGTTTCTGCATCGGGCTGTCATTTGCGACGCTGTAGCGGCGCAGGAATACCTCGATCACGGCGCGAAAGGCTTCCGGGTTGAGCAACAGCGGGGTGATGTCCTGGAGCTGCACGCCAGGCGCGGGCCAGTCCGGCACGGTGCGGATGTAGTGGGTGATGTGTTCGCGTGCGCTTTGAGGGCTTTGCGCGCTGACCATGCCGAGTTTTTCAGTACCCGTCATGGTTTATCCAAACCGGGTGCTAAACATTGCCCCGCCACTGCTCCCCACAAAGATGGCTTCGCCCATCGATACGGTTTCTCCCGTCAATGCGGTGATGCTGACCTGGTGCGTCACCCACACGTCGAACTGCCCCTTCGGCACGGCCGCCAGCAAGGCGCGCAACACCTGGGTCTGGCCAGGCTGCGCGTTGCTGCTGGCAAAAGTCGACGAAAGCGCTGGCAGGACGGTATGCTGCCTCAAGGCCAGATCGGCCGTCTCTTTGCACCGGCACCAGGCGCTGGACTGCACCGCGCGCGGCTTGAGCTGCCGGGCGTTGAACCACTCGCCGATACACCGCGCCTGCGCACGACCGGGCTCGCTCAGCTTGCGCTGCGTGCGGCACTGTGCCAAGTCGAACTCTGGCGGGTCCCCCACGCTTGGGTCAGTCTGCGCGGGCCTGAGCATGACCACGCAGGCGCCCGCACGAAGCAGGCGGGCTTCGTCGGATTCGACATAGGCCCAAGCGTCAGGCGCCTGTAAAAGCAGACCGCCAGCCCCCAGTTGACCCAGCGCCGCAAGGGCACCCCATGCCCGCAGGGGCTTTCGCGTCGATTCATGCGCCTCTCCTTGCTCGCCTTGAGCCGTGGCTTGCTGACAATGATGCTGTGAATAGCCTGTTAAATTGCGGCGCACTTGGATGACTTAAGCGGCAGCAGGGTTATTTTTCAGTGCCCGGCCGCGCAGGATTTTTTCTTCGGCCACGGCCAGCGCTTCGGCGTGCCCCGACAGCACCAGGGTGTCGCCGCCTTCGAGCACCAGCGCGTCATCGGCCATCAGCGTTTTCCCCGTGCTGCGGCGCAGGCTCACCACCCTTACGCCCAAGGCGTGCAGGGCCAGAGATCCCAGCGGCTTGCCGACCGGGTTTGTGGCAAGCGGCAGTGTGACGGTGGTCAGGCGCTCCTCGTCCCGCTCGTTGATGGTGTCGTCGTCCGCGCCGCGAAAGTAGCCCCGCAGCAGGTTGTAGCGCGCATCGCGCTGGTCCTGCACGACGCGGATCACGCGGCGCATCGGCACCCCGACCAGCGCCAGCGCATGGCTGGCCAGCATCAGGCTGCCTTCGATCGCCTCGGGCACCACTTCAGTCGCGCCTGCAGCGCGCAGTTTTTCCAGGTCGTGATCATCAACCGTTCGAACGATGACCGGCACCGTGGGGGCATGCGCGCGCGCGTTGGCCAGCACCTTCAACGCGCTGGCCGTGTCAAGGTAGGTCACCACCACGGCGCTGGCACGCGCCAGGCCGGCGGCCATCAGCGCCTGCAGCCGTACCGCATCGCCAAACACCACCGAGTCACCAGCCGCTGCCGCCTGACGCACGCGGTCGGGGTCGAGGTCGAGCGCCATGTACTGGATGCCTTCACGCTCCAGCATGTGGCCAAGGTTCTGGCCGCAACGGCCGTAGCCGCAGATGATCACATGCTTGTTGGCATTGATCGATTTGCGCGCAATCGTGGTCATCTGCAGTGACTGCTGCAGCCATTCACTCGACACCAATCGCATCACGATGCGATTGCTGTACATGATGATGAACGGCGTCGCCAGCATCGACAGCACCATGCCGGCGAGGATCGGGTTGAGCAGGTTGGCCGGCACCAGCTGGCTGGTTTGCGCCAGTGACAGCAGAACAAAACCGAATTCGCCGGCTTGCGCGAGATATAAGCCGGTGCGCAGCGACACGCCGGCCGTCGCGC
>JANPFZ010000548.1:0-4650 GCA_031423655.1 Polaromonas sp. | reverse complement strand
GCCCAGATAAAACTTGCGCAAGCAGCTATTTTTTTAATAGCAAGTGCACAGCCGCCTACTGACGCGCCGTTCTGACATTGGGTGGCAAACCCTGCGGATAACTGGTGCGAAACGGGTTGATGTCGAGCCCGCCGCGCCGCGTGTAACGCGCGTAAACCGACAGCTTGATCGGCTTGCAGCGCGTCCATATGTCGATGAAGATGCGCTCGACGCACTGCTCATGAAACTCATGGTGGTTGCGAAAACTCACCAGGTATTGCAGCAACCCTTCCTGGTTGATCTGCGCGCCCGAATAGCTGATCTGCACGCTGCCCCAGTCGGGCTGGCCGGTGACCAGGCAGTTGCTTTTGAGCAGGTTCGACGTCAGGGTCTCTGTGACTGGCGGCTCGTCAAATTCGGCAAACAGCAGTTCGGGCGCGGGCGTGAAGTGGATACATTCCACGTCGAGCCGGTCCAGATTGAGCCCGTCCATCTCATGCACGGGCTCCTGGTCGAACAGCTCGGGGCCCAGCGTCTTGATGCCGATGCCGGCGCCGACGGCCGCGCCGATGTCGGCACGAATGCGCTCACGCACGTCCCGCGCGTCGGCAAACCGTGTGTTGTTAAAGCTGTTCAGATAGAGCTTGAAGGATTTGCTTTCAATGATGTTGGGCGACTCGCAGGGCACGGTGATGTGTGCCAGCGCCAGTTGCGGTTTGCCGCGCAGATTGAGCCAGCTCAGCTCGAACGCCGTCCATAGGTCGGCGCCGAAAAACGGCGGCGTGCCGGTGATGCCCAGCTCTGCCCGCTTGGGCGCGCGTGGCATGGCGAACAGCAGTGAGGCGTCGTACTGGTCGGCATAGGCTGAAGCCTTGCCGAGGGGGGACTGGTCGGGTTGGGTCATGGTCAGGGTTGCTTGGGGTCAGACGTTTGCATGAGGGCGTAGCGGTGAGAATGTCGAGCCGCTGACTGCGTGGAAATGCGCAACCAGTAGCGGCAACAGGCGATCAACCACACCCGGCGCCAGATCATGGCCCATGCCGTCTATCAATGACAGCCGGGCGCCGGGAATGCGGCGGGCGGTGTCTTCGCCGCAGGCAAAAGGCACCAGCGAATCAGCCTTGCCGTGGACCACCAGTGTCGGCACCGATATGGCAGACAGGGCTTCGGCGCGCTGCGAATCCGCCGCAATCGCCACCATCTGGCGCATGAAACCGGGCGGGTGGTAACTGCGTTCGGTGGCTGCCACCACGCGCGACCTGAGCAGGCAATCGTCCGTCGGAAAACCGGGGCTGCCGATCAGCTTGAACAGCTTGACGGCATGGTCGATCTCGGCGGGAATGCCCTTGCCAGCCGGGCGTTCCATCAGCGCCCGTGTGACTTTAGCCGTAGCTTCGGGCAGGCCGCGCGCGCCGCTGGAACTCATCACGCTGGCCAGACTGAGCACGCGCCCGGTTGCCGACAAGGCCAGCCGCTGCGCGATCATGCCGCCCATGCTGACGCCGACGACATGCGCGCTGGCAATCTGCAGTGCATCCAGAACGCCCAACGCATCGCCTGCCATGTCCTGCAGCGTGTACGGCGGCTGGATGCGCCAGCCCATGCGAAATTTCAAACCGGCCCACAGCAGGTTGGGCGTTCTCAATTGATCGAAATGCTGGCTTAAACCGATGTCGCGGTTGTCAAAGCGCACGACGCGAAAGCCCGCATCGACCAGGCCCTGCACCATCGCGGGCGGCCAGGCAATCAGCTGCATTCCCAGGCCCATGATGAGCAGCACGACCGGCCTGCCCGCGTGTTCAGGGCTTTCAGTGGCGCTGTCAGCGACTTCGATTTGAATTCCGTTTGCTATTATTTTCATAGCTTCTTGCGCCCGTTTTTATTGGGCTGGATGCCTTATTGATGTTCAATACTAGCTGAACTTCCGATTCCGCAGCCACAGCGTGGCTATCCATTTCTCGCCAGTCTCTACCGGCTCGCCGCCGTGCAGGCTCAAACTGTCCGGGGCAGCGTCGGCATAGCTGAAAAAAACCGCGCTGCCGCGTCGGGGCGGCACGCTGATAGCCGCGTCAGGAAACACCGTCGCGCCGCCGCGCTGGGGCGCCTGAAGATACATGATCAGCGTGGCGACGCGCTGGCCGCCGCGCGCCAGCAAGGCCGGTGTCGCCGGCTCGCCGGGATCAAAATAATCGTAGTGCGGTTTGTACTGCCCGCCGGACCGGTAGCGCAGCACCTGCATGCCTTCAAAGTTTTGCACCGGCCAGCGCAGCAGCCTGGCGACGCGCAATTCCACCCGCTGCACAATGGCATTTTCAAAGCGCGTAAAAAACATGCCGTCGCTGGTCCGGTCGCGATTGAGCGCCTCACCGCCGGTCTGCGTGTCAATGGTGCGCGAGCGCAGCAGGCGCGGTTTAGCGGCGTCAATCAGCGCCTCGCATTCCGCAGTGCCAAGCAGATTGCTGAAGACGCACAGGTCGGGTAAATGCAGGCGTTGCAGCACACTGACCCATTTGTCACCGGCGTCAACCATGCTGCCCGAGCTGTCCAGCTGCGGCGTGGGCATTGCGGCAGACAGGCCAGCCATCGACATGGTCATGCCGCTTGCCGGCGCCGGAAAACAAGGCGATCGACGCTGGAGGCAGCGGCTTCAAACGCATAGCCCTCGGCGTTAAAAGCTTGCAGCTTTTTTACCGTTCCGGCTTTCTGTTCAATCGCAAAGCGCAGCATCAGCCCGCGTGCGCGCTTGGCATTGAAGCTGATGATCTTGTACTTGCCGCCCTTGAATTCTTCAAACACGCAGCTCACCACGCGCGCCTTCAGCGCCTTGCGATCGACGGCCTTGAAATATTCCTCGCTGGCCAGGTTGATGATGACCGGCGAGGTATCGGCAGCCGCGCGTTCATTAAGGTAGCTGGCGATCTTCGAGCCCCAGAACTGGTACAGGTTTTTACCCTGCCCGGTAGCCAGCGCCGTGCCCATTTCAAGCCGATACGGCTGCATCCAGTCGAGCGGGCGCAGCACGCCGTAGAGCCCACTCAAAATGCAGACATGGTCTTGGGCCCAGCCCAGTTGCGCTTCGCTCAGCGTTTTCGCATCGAGCCCGCCGTACACGTCGCCGTTGAAGGCCAGTGCGGCCTGACGTGAATTTTTGGCGGTGAATCTGGATGACCAGGCCTGGTAACGGGCCACGTTCAGACCAGCCAGCGCATCAGACAGCTTCATCAGCGTGCTGATCTGCTGCGGCGTTTTCGTTTTGAGCACGTCAATCAGCGCCGCCGACTGACGGGTAAAAAGCGGTTGGGTGTGGGCAAGCGGTGGAAGCTGCGAGTCGTAGTCAAGCGACTTGGCGGGTGAAAGTAGAAACAGCATGGCCTGCAGTGTTGGGTGTTGAAGTGTTGAAGTAAAAAGAAAGCCTGACTTTACGATACGAGCCCCTGCCAACGCGCGGCCGGGCTGGCACCGGGCGTTCCAATGGCCGGGGCGAGGATGCGGCGCTCTCGCCAGCGCCTGACCCGTAAATTTCCGGCGAATTCGCCCGGATTCCGCTAAAGTGAAGCGGTTACGAAGACTTGGAATTAGTCACCCTGACACTGTGCCCATCGCACAGAAAGGCTCCCTCATGCGAACAAATCAAGCAGCTCCTGCGCGAGCAGTTCCCGATTCTGCACAAGCGCCTGTCCTTCCCGCTGCGGCACCCATTCACCAGCTGCACCACTATGCCTACCGCGCCAAAGACGCCGAAGAAACCCGGCATTTCTACGAAGACATCCTGGGTCTGCCGCTGTACCACATCATCCAGAGCGACTACGTGCCCAGCACCGGTGAATACTGCCCGTACACGCACTTTTTCTTTCGCCTCAAGGACGGCTCCTGCATTGCTTTTTTTGACCTCGGCGACGACCAGGCGGCCCTGCCATCACCCAACACGCCGCTGTGGGTCAACCACATTTCGTTTCGCGTTGACACGGTGGCCGACCTGGAAGCGATGAAGACGCGTCTGCAGGCCGAAGGTGTGGAAGTGCTGGGCGTCACCGACCACCACATCTTCAAGAGCATCTACTTTTTCGACCCGAATGGCGTGCGGCTGGAACTCACCGCGCAGCTGGCCGACGACGCGCAGATGCAGCGCGAAAGCAGCACCGCACATGCGCGTCTGGCCGAGTGGACGGCGCGCAAGCAACAGTGGCGAACCGAACGTGCGGCTGGCAGCGCAAAGACCGCATTGAAGCCGCAACAAAATGACCGGCCCGAGGTGAGCAGACCTGCTTCCGGTCGCCTTTAGTCGTTTTCGATGCTATGTTTTCAATAGCTACTTGCGCAAGCACTACCGGGGCTATAGGCATAAATGACTCTTAATACCGCGCAAACCACCGCCGCAACGCCCACAGGCTCTGCGTACACCAGCGGCTACGAATTTTCCGGCGGCACCGGCTATGCGCTGCCTGAATACCCGTTTGTCGAACCGCTGGAGCTTCGCAGCGGTGAAGTCAGACGCCACCCCATCGTCATCGTCGGCGGTGGCATCACCGGCTTGACGCTGGCCTGTGCGCTGTCGCAATACGGCGTCACGGCCCTGCTGCTCGATGAGGACAATACCGTCGGCGTCAAGGGCGCGTCGTCACGCGGGATTTGCTATGCGCAGAAAACGCTGGAGATTTTCAAACGCCTGGG
>JANPFZ010000547.1:0-4065 GCA_031423655.1 Polaromonas sp. | reverse complement strand
ATGAGGTGCGGCCCACTACCGAGCGGCCGGCAAACTCGATGCTGCCAGCGGTCGGCACGTAAATGCCGGTCAGCACATTCATCATGGTGCTTTTGCCAGAACCGTTGGGGCCAATCAGTCCGTGAATGGTGCCGCGCTTGACGTGCAAATCCACCTGGTTGATGGCCTTCAGGCCCCCAAACTGCATCAGCACGCCTTGTGCAATCAAGAGGTCGCTGCCTGTCTCGCTCGCGCCAGCCTTGGCAGCAACCATAATTGCGTCTTTTCCTGCATCCAGCCCGGCGAGCAAACCCGCATCGATCCGCGTCACCCTGCGCATGTGGAAGAGACTGCGGACAAAGCCCACGATGCCGTCTTGCAGGTAATACACCACAAACAGAATCATCAGGCCGAAAATGCTGAGGCGCCAGTCGGTAATCGACTGCAGCCAGAATGAAAATCCAGCGAGCATCAGCGTCCCGGCCACCGGGATCGCCATAGCTTTGGGCGTGGTGATTTTCTTCATGATCCCAACCACGGCGCCGGCCGCGATCAGAATGGCCAGCGCCGACGCCACAATGCGAAACAGTTCAAGATCGTCGAGCAGTTTGGGCAGGATCACGATGATGGCAGCGCCCAGCACGGCGCCCGAGCGGGTCTTGCGCCCCCCCATGATGACCGCCAGCAAGAACAGAACCGTCAACTCGAAGTTATAGGTATTGGGCGAGATGTACTGCTCTGAGTACGCGTAAAGGCAACCGGCCAGGCCCGCGAAGCCCGCACTGATCACAAACGCATAAACCTTGTAGCGATACACCGAAACGCCCATGCAATCAGATGCTACCGGGCTGCCACGCAGAGCCTCAAATGCCCGCCCGAGTTGGGAACGCAAAATGCGGTCAACCACGACCAGTGACACGACCATCAGCACAAACACGAGCCAGTAGAAGCTGTGCTCATCGAGCTTGTAGCCAGCTACGGTAGGCTTCGGAATAGTGATGCCTAGCGGGCCTTCGGTAAGAAAGGTCATCTCGTTGATGAGAATCTGGATGATGGTGCCGAAAGCCAGCGTCACCATGGCCAGATAGGGGCCCGTGACGCGCAAGGCCGGCAGGGCCAGCAAGGCACCAAAAGCGGCTGTTACGGCAATGCTGGCGGGAATGATGACCCACAGCGGCGCACCCAGCTTCATAAACAGCACCCCAGCGGTGTAGGAGCCGACACCAAACAGTCCGGCATGGCCGAGAGACACTTGGCCCGTGTAACCCACCACAATGTCCAGGCCGAACAGCAAAATCGCATAGATCATGATCGTGCCGATCATGTGGATGTAGTACGAGTTGCTGGTAAACAGCGGTGCGGCAGCCAGCAGGGCCAAACCAATCACCGCCGCAATAAAGGTCTTGCGGTTCATCTTCAAACTTTCACTTAAACTTTTTTGATGGCTGTTTTGCCGAAAAGACCCGCCGGCTTGAACGCCAGTACCAGCAGCAGCAGGACCAGTCCGGGGACGTCCTTGTAGCCGGTGGACAGGTAAAAGCCTGTAGTTGTTTCGGCCACACCCAAGATAATGCCGCCCACGATGATGCCCATACCGCTCGTCAGGCCACCAATGATGGCGACAGCAAAAGCCTTGAGCCCGAGAACGGCGCCCATGGTGGCGCCGGTGAGCGTCAGCGGTGCAATCAGCGCGCCGGCGAATGCAGCCGTTGCCGACGACAGTGCATACGAAAAGGTGATGACCAGCCCCGTATTGATGCCCATCAGCTTGGCGGCGTCCCGGTCATTAAAGGTGGCCACGACGGCCTTGCCGTAAATCGTCTTGCGATTGAAGAACTCTACGGCCAGCATCATCAAAACGGCGCCGACCACAACCAGTATCTCCATCGGCAATACGTTGGCGCCAAAAACTTTCATGGGCGACTCCGGCAAGGGCGATGGAAATTTCAGATCGTCCCGACCCCAGATATTTTCAGCCACGTTCTTGAAAATGATGCCCAGCGCAATGGTGGACATGATCCAGCCGAACTCACTTTTGATCTTGATGGCCGGACGGACACCAATGCGCTCCACCAGACCACCCTGAAACAGGCCGAACACAATGACCAGTGGCAGCATCAGCCAATAGTTGACGCCCATAGTGACAAGAGTCAAGCCCACCATCGCGCCTAGCATGAGCGCATCGCCCTGGCCAAAGTTCAGCGTGTCCGATGTCTGAAAGGTCAGCTGATAGCCGAAAGCGATGACGGCGTAGATCATGCCGAGTGCCACGCCGCTGTAAATCAGTTGGAGCAGGATTTCCATAGAACTTTCCACCAAAAACATTTAGTTCGCGGATTACTCCGCGAGACGGACATGAAAAGACCGCGCTGGCTAGGTCAGTCAGCGCGGTGCCATAGTCCGGATTGAAACCGGTCAGCGCTCAATTTACTTTTTGCCGGCCAAAGCACCCTTGGCGGTTGCGTCTTTAACGCGTACTTCAGACGCCTTTTTCTGGTCATCGGGATAGGCATACACCACGCGCTGGCCCTTGACCTCACCGAACACGGGAATATTGACGGTAATTGCCTCGTGGTCTTTTGCCGTGAACGGTTTGCTGTAGGTCGTGACGACGCCTTCAACTGGCGTTTTCAAATCCTCCAGCGCAGCTTTGATTTTCGGGCCCTCGGTTGAATTCGCCTGCTTGATGGCCGCGGCCAACAGATAAATCGAGTCGTAACCTTGCGCCGCCGATACAGGCGAATCAATGCGGCTGTTCTTCGGGTTGAAGGTTTTGATGTAATTGACGATGAAGGCCTGGCGCTTTGGTGTCGTCGGTTCCTGAATGAAGGTTTGCGGCATGCGCGCACCCTCACCGCCGGGACCGGCGTTGTCAATGAAGTTGGCCATTGACAGTGTCCAGCTGCCGACCATCGGGACTTTCCAGCCCAGTTTGGTCATGCCATTGGCAATCTGCGCCAGCTCAGGTCCAATTGCGTACGTCAGAATGACTTCAGCACCGGCTTCTTTGGCCTTGAGCAACTGGGCTGTCATGTCCACATCCTTGATGTTGAACTTTTCGACTGCCACTGGCTTGATGGATTTGGTCTCAAGCGCCTTTTCCAGGTCAGCACGACCGAGCTGGCCGTAGTTGGTGGAGTCGGCCAGAATCGCAACTTTTTTGTAGCCGCGGCGGGTGATCGCTTCTTCAACAATCATCGGTGCCTGAATGCTGTCATGTGCGGAGTTGCGAAAAATGTAATTTTCAGGTTGGTCGTCGAACTGATGCGTGACCAACGAACCGGTGGCCACGTTGTTCATTACCGGAATCTTGGCTTCCTGAAAGAACCGCTGCGATGCGAGCGCGACACCGGTGTTGATGTAGCCGACCGCTGCGGTGACTTTTTCCTTGTTGATCAGTTCCTGGGCAATTTGCACGCCGCGCTCGTTCTTCGCCTCGTCGTCACGTTCAACGAGTTGCAGCTGGCGGCCCAACACGCCACCGGACTTGTTGATTTCCTCAGCGGCGAGTCTGACGCCGTCGCGCATGCTCACGCCCATCGAAGAGGAGCCGCCTGTGAAAGGGCCTGCGACGCCGATCTTGATCGGGTCTGCCGCAGCCGCCAGGCCGGCCATGCTCAAAACAGCTGACGCAATAGCCACTTGTGTAGCCAGTTTTGCAAATCGAATAATCATGTGGGTTCCAGGTTAAAAAACAGGTTGAGTGCACACGCCTCCGGACGCGGCGCACGCAAGACGGAACCGCATCATAAAAAGCTCAAGGCTTTTGTACAACTTGTTAATTTACCCGACTTAATCCCAAACAGGCTGGGTAGTTTCCATAGTCGGACACCAACCACCCTGAAACGCTAATGCGCTTTTCCAGGTCGGCAACTGGGATTTCGCGCCCTAAAAGCGCTCTGGGAGCGTGGTTCCAAAATGGCATCAGCAACACGAACAACATTTTGAATTGCCGCCTATTTGTCAAATAGGTTTCGCTCTGATTGAGGGTAATCCCATTCGATGGTCAGTAAAAACCCTCGCTGCAATCAAGCCGCAATGTCAAACAATTTGTGGCGCGTACTGGTGTTCGTCAATTTGCAGGCG
>JANPFZ010000546.1:0-3258 GCA_031423655.1 Polaromonas sp. | reverse complement strand
ATGGACCCGGCCACCGGCTTTGACGAAGTGGGCGATGTGGCGATTGCCGCCGGTCGCATCGTTTCGATGAAAAGCACAGCGGCTGATTTCACGCCCAACCGAATCATCGACGCCAGCGGCTGCATCGTGTGCCCGGGTCTGATCGACCTGTCAGCACGCCTGCGCGAGCCAGGGCACGAGCACGAGGGCATGCTCGAAAGCGAACTGGCCGCCGCAGTTGCCGGCGGAGTCACCAGCGTCGTCTGCCCGCCTGACACCGACCCGGTGCTTGATGAGTCCGGGTTGGTTGAAATGCTCAAATTCCGTGCCGAGAAGTTGCATCAGTCGCGCGTCTTTCCGCTCGGCGCGTTGACGCGCGGCTTGAGAGGCGAAGCATTGACCGAGATGGTGCAGTTGACCGAGGCGGGTTGCGTTGGTTTTAGCCAGGCCGAGGTTCCGCTGGCGAACACCCAGGTGTTGATGCGGGCGCTGCAATACGCGGCTACCTTCGGCTACACCGTCTTCCTTCGTCCGCAAGAAATACATCTTGGTCAGGGCGTTGCAGCCAGTGGCGCGCTGGCCACGCGCATGGGCTTGAGCGGCGTGCCCGTAGCGGCCGAAACGATTGCGCTGCACACCCTCTTCGAGCTGGTTCGCGCCACCGGCGCGCGGGTACACCTGTGCCGCATCAGCAGTGCGCAGGGCGTGGCGCTGGTGGCCACCGCCAAGGCCGAAGGTTTGGGAATTACCTGTGACGTGAGCATCAACAGCCTGCATTTGACCGATGTTGATATTGGCTACTTTGACAGCCGCATGCGGCTGGCCCCGCCGCTGCGTCAGCAGCGTGACCGAGATGCGATTCAGCGCGGTCTGGCCGACGGCACCATTGATGCGCTGGTGTCTGACCATACCCCGGTCGATGAAGACGCCAAGACCCTTCCATTCGCCGAAGCCGAGCCGGGCGCCACCGGCCTGGAGCTTCTGCTGGGTCTGGCCTGCAAGTGGGGCGATGGTGGCCAGGCAGGCCTGATGCGCGCGCTGGCTGTGGTCACCAGCGAGCCCGCGCGCGTGCTGGGCGCGTCGCTCGGCACACTCGAAGCCAGCGTGGGCCGACTGGTCCAAGGCGGCGTGGCTGACCTGTGCATATTTGATCCGGCCCGCGACTGGACGGTCGAGCCGGCGGCTTTGCGAAGCCAGGGCAAACACACGCCGTTTTCTGGCCACTCGCTTCCTGTACGCGTACGCTGGACACTGGTGGGTGGCCATATTGCCTACGAGGCCCTGCAATAAAAGCCGGCTCGGTTATGAAATTGCCAGCCGTTTTATGGAAGTTGTCGCGTGCCATGGTGCATGCCGCACACGGCTTCTGGACCATCAAAACAGTTTTTCCGAAGATTGAGCAGCACGACCGCCATGCGCGCGTTCATGTCTGGGCTGGGCAGATGCTTCAAATCGTCGGCATTGAGTTGGTGGTCAACGGCACGCCGCCCGTCCAAGGGCCGATGCTGCTGGTGGCCAACCATATTTCGTGGCTTGATATATTGGTGATGCATGCATCGCGCCACTGCCGTTTCGTCTCCAAATCCGACATCAAAAAATGGCCGTTTGTCGCCACGCTGGCTGACGGCGGCGGCACCATGTACCTGGAGCGTGAATCCCGCCGGGACGCGCATCGCGTGGTCGCGCAAATGGCCGAACGCTTGCGCGCTGGCGACATTCTTGCCGTTTTTCCTGAAGGTACTACTGGCGACGGCATCACTCTAAAACCGTTTCACGCCAACCTGATTCAGGCCGCCATCGAAGCCAAAGTGCCCGCGCAGCCGGTCGCCCTCAAATTCATCGACGCGGCCAGTGGCAGGCCCAGCTTTGCGCCCAGCTACGTCGATGACGAAACACTGGTCGGCTCCATCTGGCGAACCCTGACAGCGCCGCCGCTCATGGCTGTGGTGACGTTCGGGTCTGCGCATTCGCATGAGGGCCAAACCCGGCGCGAGTGGGCTCACGCGCTGCGGGAAGATATCGAGCAGCTCAGGCGCCTGTAACGCGCAGCGAACTCAAACCAGAAATGGTGCTGGGCTCGCAGCCGCATGTGCGGCATCGACCTCGCGCGGGAAGGTCACCACATGGTCCGGCAAGGCGCGTATGCCGATCCACTCGCCCAGCGCGTGGTCGTGATGTGAAGGCACGTGAGCCACCAGCGTTTCACCGGTTTTCAATTGCAGCGTGTACAAAAATTCCGAGCCGCGAAACGCCTTGCGCAAAATCTTCGCCTTCACGGGTGCGTCGTCGTCATGCACGATGTCGTCGGCCCGCAGCAGCACGTCGCACAAACCGCCGGGATACGCGTCGGGTAAGGGACATTCCTGCACATCGGTGAAATCCCCCAGCGCGGTATGCACCACCACCTCGCCGTCGTGCTGCTGGATACGCGCTTTTGCAAACACGCCATGACCAATAAAATCTGCGACAAAGCGCGTGGCCGGCCGGTGGTAAAGCGCATAGGCGTTCTCCCACTGGTGCAGATGACCCTGGTGCATTACGCCGATGCGGTCACCAATGGCAAAAGCCTCCAGCTGGTCGTGCGTCACGAACAGCGCAGTGGCCCCGGCGGCCTTCAAAATGCCGCGCACTTCATGCGCCAGGCGTTCGCGCAGGTCCACATCCAGACTGGAAAACGGCTCGTCAAGCAACAGCAGTCGCGGTTTGGGTGCCAGCGCCCGGGCCAGCGCCACGCGCTGCTGCTGGCCGCCCGACAGTTCATGCGGGAAGCGTTTTTGCGAGGTGTCCAGCCCGACAAGATCCAATACTTCGCCAACCCGGCTGCCGCGCTGGCTGGCGCTGAGGTGGGACAGACCGAAGGCCACGTTGTTGGCCACATTCAGATGCGGAAACAGCGCAAAGTCCTGGAACACCATGCCGATGCGGCGTGATTCAGGCGCCACATGTTGCGCCCGGCTGCTGACGATTTGTCCGGCCAGGCTGATGCTTCCGGACTGCGCGCGTTCCAGGCCGGCAACCGCACGCAGCAGCGTCGTTTTGCCGCAACCCGAGGGCCCGATGAAGACCCCAATTTCGCCAGCCTGCAGGGTGAAAGAAACAGCATCAACCGCAGGTTTTGAACGGCCGGCGTAGTGAACACCCAACGAAGAGACATCCAGGAACATGCATTAATTGTAGATGCTTACAATTCTCATTTGCAACCAGCTGCAGTAACCAGGGTCTCATGCCGCGCCGTCTCTTTCATGTTTTGCTTTTGCTGCTGGTGGCCATTCTGATGCT
>JANPFZ010000545.1:0-1535 GCA_031423655.1 Polaromonas sp. | reverse complement strand
CTGGCTGGTCGTGCCCGAGGCGCTGGCACCGGTCATCGAGCGTATCGCGCAGAACCTGTTTATCTGCGCCAGCACGGTGGCCCAGCATGCAGCGCTGGCCTGCTTCGAGCCCGACAGTTTGTCGGAATACGAGCGTCGCCGTGCCGAATTCAAAGCCCGGCGCGACTATTTCGTGCCTGAACTTAATCGTCTGGGTCTGCAGGTGCCCGTGATGCCCGACGGTGCTTTTTATGCGTATGCCGATTGCAGCGCGATTTCCGAAAAATGGAAGATACACACCCGACCCGGCGACGGCACCACCGGCAGCTGGGCGTTTGCTTTCGAGTTGATGCAGCGCGCGCATCTGGCCGTCACGCCAGGGCGCGATTTCGGCCATGCAGCACCGGAAAATTTTGTCCGGTTTTCAACCGCAAGTTCGATGGCGCACCTGCAAGAAGCCATTGCCCGACTGGAGTCGGTGCTTGGATAACAAGAATGCGCCCAATGCAACTGGAAGGGGAGACCCTTTCAAGCAGGGGCCGCGGGACTGGCTTTGCCAGACCGCAGGCGCAGCGGCCCACTCGGGGGGCAGCGCAGTACACGCAGTGACAAGCGTGGGGGCTACATTCCAGTGGCCAGTCCGTATTTATTGGGAAGACACCGACGCCGGCGGCATCGTTTTCTACGCCAACTACCTGAAGTTTTTTGAACGAACGCGCACCGAGTGGCTCAGGTCAATGGGCGTTGAGCAGCGGCGACTGCGTGAGCGCACCGGCGGCATGTTTGTGGTGATTGAAACCAGCACCCGCCACCTCCGCCCTGCACGGCTTGACGATGAACTGATTGTTACCGCCGCCCTACTCGAAATGGGCCGGGCATCATTAACAATAGGGCAGAAAGCGCTATTAAAATCAGAGCACGAGCAAACTGCAAGCAGAGATAAAAGCACAACCGATAGCGCCTTTGAAAACACTGGCTTGCTCTGCGAGGGCCGTATCCGGATCGGCTGGGTTGATGCAGCCAGCATGCGGCCCGCGCGTATTCCAGACTCTATTGTTTCCCGCCTGAGAACTTCAACATGAACCAAGATTTATCAATCGTCAGCCTGATCCTCAACGCCAGCTGGGTGGTGCAGTTTGTTGTCGCGCTGCTGGTCGCCGTGTCGATTGCCAGCTGGGCCGCCATCTTCAGAAAAATCGTCTCGCTCAAGCACGTGCAAAAGCTCAACGACGAGTTTGATCGCGAGTTCTGGTCGGGAACCAGCTTGAACGACCTGTTTGCCGGCGCGGCGCAAAACGCCAAAAACTCGGGACCGATGGAACGCATTTTTGCCCGTGGCATGCGTGAATACCAGAAGCTGCGCGAGCGGCGCATTGATGACTCGGGCACGCTGATGGACGGCGCACGGCGCGCCATGCGTGCGAGCTACCAGCGTGAGCTTGACGCCATCGAAGCCAATCTCTCATTTCTTGCCACCGTCGGCTCGGTGTCGCCGTATGTCGGGCTGTTTGGCACCGTCTGGGGCATCATGCATGCCTTCACCGGCCTGGCAGCCC
>JANPFZ010000544.1:0-10071 GCA_031423655.1 Polaromonas sp. | reverse complement strand
GCGCGAAGCCGTCGCTGCCACCTTCTGTGAACGAACAACAGGTCACTGCTTGAGTCGGGTTGTTATCGGACTTGGAACCGGGGTCGGTGGAAACCACCCGCAATAGCTGGCCACTTAACATCTCGGCCAGCGCTTTTTTGGCTTTGAGAATAGGCAAGGGACAGTTCAGTCCGCGTGTGTCGATTTCTTTGTCTATTTGCATGGACATCTTTCGGTTTTCGTTATCGGGATTTTAGGCACTATCGCCTGGTGTGCGATTCGGGCTTTCCCACTGCAGGTCCGACTCAATCCAGTCGCTTCTCCCACGGGACGAATTCCGGCTCAAGCCCGCGCGAGCGCAGCCAGTCTGCCAGCGCATACCCCGTGCCCGCCGGCCAGCATTTGAGCTGGTCCAGCTCGTAGAGCCGGTAGTCAACCAGCTCTGGAGACAGTACAACTTCCCCGCTGCAAACCGCGTGGTAGGCAATGATGACCTGGTTCATGCGCTGAAAGTCATACACCCCGATCAGCTTCAGTGACTGCGTATCGAGCGAAGTTTCTTCCTTGATCTCGCGTTCAATGCCGCCCTCCGGTGTCTCGCCAGCTTCCATGAAACCGGTGATCAGCGCAAACATCTTGCCCGGCCACGCCGCATTTCGCGCCAGCAAGACCTTTCCTTCATATTCAATCACAGCCGCCAGCACCGGGGTCGGATTGTTCCAGTGGGTGTAGTCGCAGGCCGGGCAACGCATGCGGGTTTTCTCGCCGCCGTCTTCCATCTGAGACACGGGGGCCAGCGCGGCTGCGCAATTCGGGCAAAAGCGAAATTGATTTGTCATGGTGAGAATGTGTTTTTATTTGCTATTGTATTGATAGCTTTATACCCAAGTAATACTTGGTCTGGAAGCCTGTTTGACTACCAGTCAGGCCGGAAACACGCCTGTGGAGAGGTAGCGGTCGCCACGGTCACAGACGATGAAAACAATCACCGCGTCCTTGACCGTTTTTGAAATCTCCTGCGCCACCCAGCAGGCGCCTGCCGCCGATATACCGGCAAAAATTCCCTCTTCCCGCGCCATGCGTCGGCACATGTCCTCGGCGTCAAGCTGGCTGACCAGCACCAGCTCATCGACATGTTTGGGATCGTAAATCTTCGGCAAATAAGCTTCGGGCCACTTGCGGATTCCCGGAATGCGTGAGCCCTCGCTGGGCTGCGCGCCGATGATCCGGATAGCCGGATTTTTCTCTTTCAGGAAACGCGAGACGCCAGTGATGGTGCCGGTCGTGCCCATGGCACTGACAAAATGTGTCACTTGGCCTGACGTATCTGTCCATATTTCGGGGCCGGTAGTCTCATAGTGAATACGCGGATTGTCCTGGTTGGCGAACTGGTCCAGCACCCTGCCCTGGCCTTCTTTTTCCATCCGCTCGGCAAGGTCTCTGGCGTTTTCCATCCCGCCGCTCTTGGGCGTCAGGATGAGTTCAGCGCCGAAAGCCTTCATGGTCTGCGCGCGCTCGATGCTCAGGTCTTCCGGCATGATCAGCACCATGCGGTAGCCCTTGATCGCCGCTGCCATGGCCAGCGCAATGCCTGTGTTGCCCGAGGTGGCTTCGATGAGCGTGTCGCCTGGCTTGATCTCACCGCGCTCTTCAGCCCGCTTGATCATCGCCAGCGCAGGCCGGTCTTTTACCGAGCCGGCCGGGTTGTTACCCTCTAATTTGCCCAGAATTACATTGCCGCGCGCCGCATTTTCCCGGGCACCGATTCGCTGCAAGCGAGCCAGCGGTGTTTTGCCAATGGCGTCTTCAATGGTTGGATAGTTCATGCGGCTACTGTGCCATAATTTGGAGCTTGGCCTGTCGCAGCCCGGGTGGTGAAATTGGTAGACGCAGGGGACTCAAAATCCCCCGCCGAAAGGCGTGCCGGTTCGATTCCGGCCCCGGGCACCAGCGAAAAAAAATCAGACAGAATCAGAACGCCTCAAAACCCGCATGCCTAATAGGCATCGCGGGTTTTTTGTTGTCTCAAGCGGTCTCGCTGGCCACCATGACCTATCAACAAAATGACGGGATTCGTGATGGTGCTTGCCAATACCACCAACCCAGATACCAACACAGGGGAAGCCGTAGCGCTGACACACTTTGAATTTCCATCGCACGCTTTGTACAGGCACCATTGCGCTGGCCGAGTAAGGCGGATCGATCAACGATGCCACAGCGCGCCGGCTGCGGGAGGTTCTGGTAAAGAAGCCGGCTGCGGGCGCCCTACTGATCGCGGCTGCCGGGCCGGGATGCAAGTCCGGCATCACAGCCGGTGCCGCGCCACCATGTCCTCGCGCCACTCCAGCCCGATCCCCGGTGTGTCTGCGGGCAGCAGCATCCCGTCCTGCAACTGGAGGGGTGCCTGGCGCAAAGCGCCGGCCGCATCCAGCACCTCGATCCAGTGCGCGGTGGGCGTCGCGCACAGCAACTGCGCGCTCGCTTCAACGAAGATGTGAGAAGACATGGGCAGCCCGGCCGTCCGCGCCAGCGCCGCTGCTTCGAGCCAGCCCGTGACACCGTGGATAAACTGTGCGTCCGGCATGACGAGATCTGAAGCGCGCGCGGCAATCGCCACGCGCATCTCCGACGCCCCGTGGAAGTTCTCGCCGATCTGGATCGGCGTGGTGACGGCGTCGGCGATGCGGGCGCACCCTTCGAGGTCGTCGGCGAGCACCGGCTCTTCGATCCACTCCAGCCCTTCGTCATCGAGAGCCTTGCAACGTGCCATGGCCTCTGGCAGGCTAAGCGACTGGTTGTAGTCGATCATGAGCGCGGTGCCGTCGCCCAGCGCTCGCCTGGCCGCGCGCACAACGGCCAGGTCCTGCGCAAATGTGGGAAACCCCACCTTGATCTTCAGGCCCGCATAGCCAGCGGTTCGCGTTTCCTCGACGATTTCCAGCACCGCCGCCGCGTCGTAAAGACCGACGCTGTTATAGGCCCGCAGCGGCCGAAGTTCTGACCCTAGTGCCCGTGCCAGCGGTTCCCCCCGCGCACGTGCCCATGTGTCCCACAGCGCCATATCCAGTCCGCCGAGCGCCACGCCCAGCAGCCCCTTCATTCCGAACAAACGGCAACGGCGCAGCAAGTGAGCGTGGTTGTCGCGAGGTGCCAGCGGCAAACCGGTGAGCATGTCCGCGAGACTGGCCACGCTTCGTTCCAGCGCCGGCAGCAATTCGGGCAAGTAAACCTGCGCATAGGCGCGACCCTGCACACCCGTGTCGGTAGTCACGTCGATCAGAACGAGGGGGAACCGGTCAATGGTGCCTGAGGCGGTACGCACCGGTCGAGGCAGGGGTGCGAGAACGGGGGTAATGCGGATGCCGGCGATTTTCATGGGGAGAGAGCTTTCAGTCGGTCACAAAAGGCAAGCGTGGAACAACCGGATTGTGGCAAACAAAGCAGGCTTCTGGCCGGGCTAGTAAACCCCGGTCCTTAGAGCTTGTCCGTGCCAGACGAAACCCGCGCCGGGTCTTCGCCATCTGCGCGCCCTTCGCGCCCTTCGCGCCCTTCGCGCCCTGCGCGATCTGCGCGATCTTTGAACCCGCGCTTGTCGCAAACTTTAGGAGCCTGTTGGCTACATTCCTCCTGCCTAAGCGGAGAAAATTACCTGGCAAAGGCAAGACCAGACAATCTAAAAAATGACGGAAGTTTTGGCGGTCCTTTTGGTGATACTTTTGGTGGTACTTTTCAAACTTTCATTCATAAAATTCAGCTTTCATGCAGCGCATCGAGCTGCACCTGCTGGCTTTTGCATTAAGGCCGACGCTGTTCTGGCGCCGCCACTGAGCTCACCGGCTCACGGTGCCAGCGTCAGGTGGCGACCAAAGTTCTCCGCCAGATAACCCTCCCCCCGCTCCAGCACAAAGTACCTGAAAGCCTCAGCTGCGGGCGACAGAAGCTTGGAGAGCATGTGAACCACGTTCCAGGCTCGCACGATCGGCGCGCCCTCGACGTCGAGGATCGCAATGAGCTTGTTGTCGAGCTCCAGCCCCAATGTGTGCAATGACAAAAAACTCAGACCCATGCCAGCCATGACCGCCTGCTTGATGGTTTCGTTGCTGGCCATTTCCATGGCGACCTGAGGCTCGAAGCGTGCGGTAGCAAAAAACTTTTCCATCGCAGCGCGGGTTCCAGAGCCCTGTTCACGCAGGATGAAGGAATACGACCGCAAGGCTTCGACGGTCTGCAGGCCCTGCGCCAGCAGCGGGTGGTCGACGGGCGCGACGAAAACGTGGGGATGCGCCGCAAAGGGCTCAGCCCGGGTCGCAAGCTCCTTTGGCGGACGTCCCATGATGGCAATGTCGAGTTCGTTGGCCTGCAGCATGCGCACCAGCTGCTCGCGATTACCGACAGCGAGCTTCACTTCAATGCCACCATGTTCACGCCTGAATTCGGCCAGCAGGCGCGGCAAAAAATACTTGGCCGTACTGACCATGCCGATGGTCAGCGTGCCAACTTCCAGGCGCTGCAGCCGCGCAGCCGTGTCTTCGGCGTCTTTCAGCGTGGACAGCATCCTCCGCGCAAAAACCAGCATGTATTCGCCCGCTGTGGTGAGCGCAACCTGACGACCGCTGCGCTCAAACAATGGCATGCCGACGTGCCCTTCAAGCTCTTTGACCTGCATCGTGATGGCAGGGGGTGTCAGGTGCAGCGCCTGGGCGGCTTTGCTGAAGCTCAGGTGCTTGGCCACTTCACTGAACACGCGTAGCTGCCTGAAGGTGGCATTTTTCATTAATGTTTGACTGAATTGACAAGATTAAATTCTGAATTTACCTTAATCCAATAAGGGCGTAAACCGCAGCAGAGGCCAAGCCAGGGCTCAGTCAGACACTCACGAAGTTTGTCATCAGCAAGACCCTCCCACTCAAGGACGTCTTTGCCCGGGGCGTCGACGTGAATCCACAAATCGACTTGGTGATCTTCCAGCAGAATGACTTCGTCGATATAGAGAAAACCTCGATTGGACCTGGCCAGCAGACCAGGCTCGAAGGCGTTGACGCCCTGCGACAAGTCGCGTTCGAGATCTCGTCCTGAACCACAATCGCTGAAAAAGGAAATGCAAAAGTCATGGCTGGGCAGTCACAGCGCGTCCGCGAGGCTCTGCAGGGAAAAGCGGCTCGCACCAAGTGAAACCCGGGTCGTGTAGAGGTCAATCAGGCTTTTTTGGCGTTGCATGTAGCTATTATTTTCATAGCTTTCTGCGCAGTTAATAAGCGGGCTACAAGAATTTTTAATACTAATCGAGCTTAAGCTTGACCCATAAGCCGTGCTGGAAAGTGCGTAGATACGGCATTGCGTGTGCATGGCAGAATATTTTGAGCTTGCGGCAATGGACATTGGCATTTGCGCGGGCCAGCGACCCCTGCAAATTTCCCAGCCAAATCTTCTGGAGACACCCATGAAAACTTTCAAGTCCGCCGTCGGTCTGCTTTTGATCAGCCTGGCGCTCCCGTTTGTCGCAAACGCGCAAAACATATCGATTGCCACCGGCGGCACCGGCGGCGTTTACTACCCGATGGGCGGCGGCATGGCGGCGGTGCTGTCCAAGCATGTCCCCGGCATGCAGGCCACGGCCGAAGTCACCGGCGGCTCGGTCGATAACCTCAAACTGATCGGCAGCGGCAAGCCCTACATCGGCTTTTCAATGACCGACGCGGGACTGGATGCCTACAAGGGCGAAGACAAGTTCAAGGGCAACAAGATTCCGTTGAAGACACTCATGGTGCTGTACCCCAACCGCATGCACGTGGTCACCGTTGAAGGCCGGGGCATCAACAAAATGGCTGACCTCAAAGGCAAGCGCGTTTCGACCGGCTCGCCCGGCAGCGCAACGGAAGTCATGGCGTTTCGCGTGATTGAAGCCGCAGGGCTCGACAAAGACAAAGACGTGAAGCGCGAGCGTTTAAGTGTGGCCGAGTCGGTCAACGCGATGAAAGACGGCAAGATCGACGCCTTCTTCTGGGTTGGCGGCCTGCCGACAGCCGGCGTGACCGACCTGGCCAACACACCCGGCACCAAGCTCAAAATGATTGACCATTCAGACGTCGTCGCGGCGATGAACAAAAAATATGGCGACCTGTATGTCGAAGACAGCATCCCGAAGGAGATGTACAAGGGCATGGACACCGACAACAAGCAGGCAACGGTCATGAACATTCTGGTGGCGCACGAGAATATGGACGACAAGACCGCCTACAACATCGTCAAAACCATTTTCGACAAACGCGCCGACCTGATAGCGGTACACAAAGAAGCTGAAAACTTCAAGCTCGAAAATCAAAAGACCAGCGCCTCGCCGATTCCGTTTCACCCCGGTGCGGTGAAATACTTTGCCGAAAAGGGCATCAAGCTCAATTGAGACTGCCGCAGTGATAACGCCCCCAGCCTTAGCGCTTGGGGGTTTTTGCCTGGGGGTTTTTCTTTTTTGTGCGCCGCCCACGCCTGCCCAACGCCTGCCCAACGCCTGCCCACGCCTGACCTGCCAGACAATTCATGAACCCTGAACACCCGCCCCTTGTTCACCAGCCCGACGCGGTCATCAGCGAAGCAGCCCTGCACAAGGCCGAGGAATACATCGAGGCTGAAGAAGGTGCGGCCAACAGGCTCAAAGGCTGGCTGGGCATCTTTGTCGTCGTCGTGGCTTTCGTGATGTCGGTGTTCCACCTCTACACCGCCTACGCCATCGTGCCGACGCAAACGCTGCGCCCGATTCACGTCGGCTTCGTGCTGTTTCTTTGTTTTCTGGTGTTTCCAGTGGCGGCCCGCTTCCGCCACCGCATCATGTGGTGGGACTGGCTGGCTGCGGTGCTGGCGATTGCCATCGTTATCTATCTGATTCAGGGCGGTGACGACTTCACCGACCGCAACACCTCGCCTGCGCCGTGGGACATCGCCTTCGGCATCGCCTTGATCGTGCTGGTGCTGGAGGCCATGCGGCGCACCAATGGCTGGATCATGCCCATCATTACGTCCTGCTTCCTGGCCTATGCGCTGTTTGGCCCGGTGCTGCCCGCACCGTGGACGCACAAGGGCTATGAGGTGGGCCGTCTGGTCGGCGTGATATACATGACGCTAGAAGGTATTTACGGCGTGGCTGTCGATGTGTCGTCATCGCTGATTATTTTATTCACCATCTTCGGCGCGTTTTTGCAGTACTCGGGCGCCGGCAAGTTCTACATCGACTTCTCGTTTTCGGCGATGGGCGGCAAGCCGACCGGCGCCGGCCGCACCGTGGTGCTGGCCTCTTTCCTGCTCGGCGGGCCGTCGGGCTCGGGCGTGGCGACTACCGTCACGCTAGGCGCGGTTGCCTACCCGATGCTGCAGAAAGTGGGCTACGAGAAAAATGCCGCTGGTGGCCTGCTGGCAGCCGGTGGCCTCGGTGCGATCATCTCGCCGCCAGTGCTGGGCGCGGCGGCGTTTTTGATCGCCGAATTTTTGAAGATTTCCTATCTCGACGTGCTGCTGATGGCGGTGATCCCGACCTTTCTTTTCTACCTGGCGCGGTTCTTCATGGTCGAGATCGACGCGCGCAAGTACGGCATGGGCAAGGTCGCTTTCGCGAAGGTTGATACCGTCTGGCACCTGACCAAAAACTACTGGTTCCACTTCCTGTCGCTGGTCTCCATCGTGGCTTTCATGATGATGGGTTTCTCGCCGGTGCTGTCGGTGTTCTGGGCCACGGCCGTGTCGTTTTTGACGAGCTTTTTGCGCCGCGACACCGCATTGATTTCCTATGACCTGTTTCAAGGCAAAGGCTCACTCACCAAAAACCTGTTCCAGTCGCCCTTCGTCAAGGCAATGGAAGGCGGCTCCATTGGCGTGCTGAACGTCGCCGCAACATGTGCCGGTGCCGGCATCATCGTTGGCGTCGTCACGCTGACCGGGCTGGGCCTGAAGTTCAGCTCCATCGTCATCGACTACGCCGGCGGCTCGCTGCTGCTCACGGCCATCTTCACCGCGCTGGTGGTTTGGGTCGTCGGGCTGGCGGTGCCGGTCACGGCGTCCTACATCATCTGCGCCGTCATTGCTGCGCCGGCGCTGACCAAACTTGGCGTGCCCGACTTCGCCGCGCACATGTTCATTTTTTATTACGCTGTGCTGTCCGAGGTGTCGCCCCCGACTGCGCTGTCGCCGTTTGCCGCCGCCGCCATCACCGGCGGCGACCCGTACAAGACCACGCTGCAGTCGTGGAAGTACACGATACCGGCGTTTTTGCTCCCCTTCATGTTCGTGCTCGACCCGGCCGGCCAGGGCCTGCTGCTGATGGGATCGAGCAAGGCGCTGGCGGCTGCCAACTGGTGGTCGATTGCCGAAGTGACCCTGACAGCCATCGTCGGCATTGGCGCGCTGGCCATGGGCTTTCAGGGCTGGGCACTCAAGCGCACAACGCCGCTGGAGCGCGGGATGCTGATCATCGCGGGCTTTGCGCTGGTGTATCCCGGAGCCCCCGCCAAAATGATCGGCTTTGGGCTGGTCATCGCCGGACTGCTCATGCAGTATTTGCGCAAAACTTTGCAGCCCGCCTGATGCATTTATTGCCCCTGTACTTTCTCGACGGAGGGAATCCACGATGACAAAGCTTGACGCGTCTGCCGCAGGCGTTTACCTGATCACCGTCACGCCGTTCACCGACAGTGGCGCGCTGGACCTGGTCAGCACCGACCGCATGGTTGATTTCTGCCTCGAATCAGGTGTAGCGGGCCTGACGGTGCTCGGCATCATGGGCGAGGCGACCAAGCTGACCGCCGAAGAATCCCGCGCGTTTGTGAAACAGGTTCTCGCACGTGTCGCCGGCCGCGTGCCGGTCGTCGTCGGTGCCTCGGCACCCGGCTTTGCGCCCATGCGCGAGTTGACTGAAACCGTGATGGCCATGGGCGCCGCCGGTGTGATGGTGGCCCCGCCAGCGACGCTACGCACCGACGACCAAATCGTGGCCTACTTCGACATGGTCAATGAAACCCTGGGCAAGAACGTTCCCTGGGTTTTGCAAGACCACCCGGTATCGACCGGTGTGCAAATGTCAACCGCCGTCGTCTTGCGGATTCTCAAAAGCTCGCCGACCTGCGTGATGCTCAAGCACGAAGACAGCCCCGGCCTGGCCAAGCTGTCTGCCATTCGCGCCGCCAGCGAACGCGGTGACCTGCCGCGCATCGCCATCCTCACCGGCAATGGCGGCGGCCTGTTTTTGCCCGAAGAGCTCAGCCGCGGTGCCGACGGCGCCATGACCGGATTCGCCTACCCTGAAATGATGGTGGGTGTCTGCCGCGCGCATGCGACGGGCGACATTGAGAAAGCCCACGATATTTTTGACGCCTACCTGCCTCTGGCCAGGTACGAACAACAAGCGGGCGTTGGCCTGGCCGTGCGCAAACACATCTTCGCCGAGCGCGGCGTGATTGCGTCCGCCGCCCTTCGCAAGCCCGGCCCGAAACTGTCTGCCCTTGACATCGCCGACATTGCCCACCTGACCGCTCGGCAAACCCGCCGCCTGGCTGAGATTGCTTAACCCTTTTTTATAGATTCAGGAAACCACTATGACCAGCGCCATCAACATGCAGCTCGACCCTAAAACCGTCGAAATCCTGTCAAAGATCACTACCGCCACGCTCACCACCATCCTGCTTAAAAAAGGGCTGCGCAAGGTCTGGCTGCGCGGCACGCGACCCCTGCGGCCGGGGCAGCCGCGCCTGGTCGGCCGCGCCTTCACGCTGCGCTTTGTGCCCGCCCGCGAAGACCTGGCCACGCCCGAGTCCTGGTCGTCGCCGATATCCACACGCGCCGCCATTGAAGACATGCCCGCCGGCTGCATTGCCGTGGTCGACGCCATGGGCGTGACGGACGCCGGAATTTTTGGCGACATCCTGTGCGCCCGCATGGCCAAACGCCACGTCGCCGCGCTGGTCACCGACGGCGCGGTGCGCGATGTGGCCGGCGTGCTGGGTACCGGGCTCCCGGTGTGGTGCAGCGGCGCCGCCGCCCCGCCCTCGGTTGCAGGCCTGACTTTCGTCGCCTGGCAGCAGCCCATTGGCTGCGGCGGCGTGGCGGTTTTCC
>JANPFZ010000543.1:0-2835 GCA_031423655.1 Polaromonas sp. | reverse complement strand
AGCTGCCCACGCATCAGATCAATCACCGCCGATTCGTCCAGACCCATCTGCGCCTTGATCGCCTCGAAAGGCGTCCGGTCTTCCCAGGCCATCTCGACGATGCGGGAGACATCGGCGGCTTCAAGCGACCGAAAAAATTTGCCAACTTTCATCACACTAGACTACTACGCCTGAGCCGCATCCGCTTTTCAGCAACTGTTTTGTCACATTTGCGGACTACGCTCGATACTTTGTCTGGAACTTTGATGAACACTCGTTTTCTGGTCGGCTCTGTGCTTGCGCTCGGCATGGCCGCTGCACACGCGCAAACTTTCTCGTTCGGTCTGTGGGGCGACATGCCCTACGCCAAAGCGGGCGATGAGCCGAAAATTCCGGCGCTGATCAAAAGCATCAACCGGTCAGACATCGCGTTTTCGCTCTATGACGGCGACATCAAGGACGGCAGTTCCAAATGCACTGCTGACGTTTACTTTGCGGCGCTGACGATGTTCGGCCAGATGACGAGACCGGTGGTCTACGTGCCCGGCGACAACGAATGGACCGATTGCCATCGCCTGAACAATGGTGGCTACGACGCGCTGGAGCGACTGGCCTACCTGCGCAAAACCATGTTCGGCGCGCCGGGCAGCCTGGGTCAACGCCAGATGGCTTTGCAGCATCAGGGCAAGCCGGGCGAAAAGTTTGTCGAGAACACTCGCTTCAGTCACAACAAAATTGTTTTTGCCAGCTTCAACGTTCCCGGCAGCAACAACAACAAGATTCTTGACGAGCAAGATTGCAGCAACAAAAGCGCCCGCACCGCCGCCCAATGCGAGGCGGGCAACGCCGAATACGCCGAGCGTGATGCAGCGAACGTGCAGTGGCTGCAGCAAGCTTTCAAAGCCGCCAAAGACCAGAAGGCACGCGGTGTGGTGCTGGTTTTTCAGGGCGACCCCGGCTTCGACTTACCTGAAACGGAAAATATTGACGAAAGCAAGGCCGCGGGCGTCAGCGGCTACCGCAACTTCATCAACGCCGTCGTCGCCCAAACCGAACAGTTCGCCGGCCAGGTGCTGCTGGTACACGGCGACACGCATTTCTTCAAGGTCGACAAACCCTTGTACAGCCCCAGCAAAGTGCTGACCAATCTGACGCGCCTGCAAACGTTTGGCAGCCCGCATATTCACTGGGTACGGGTGACGGTCGATGCGAAAGACCCGAACCTTTTTGCGGTGCATCCGGTCATGGTGAAGCAATAAGGGCAGGCAGAACCGACGGGCCTTGCGGAGTGCCGGCGACTAAACTGCCATGTGCGAAAAACTCATTTCTCCAGACACGCCGCTACTATTTTCATAGCTGCTTGCGCAGTTTTTATAAGGGCTAGAGGCTGATTTGATTCATAAATTCGACGTAGTGGTGATCGGCGCAGGCGCAGCCGGCCTTTTCTGCGCAGGCGTGGCTGGGCAGCGCGATCTGAAGGTTTTACTGATCGACCACAGTGAAAAAGTGGCCGAGAAAATCCGCATCTCGGGCGGCGGCCGCTGCAACTTCACCAATCGCGACGTGACGCCTGCCAACTTCCTCAGCGACAACCCGCACTTTTGCCGTTCGGCCCTGTCGCGCTACACGCCGCAAGACTTCATCAGCCTGCTGCAGCGCCACCACATCACCTTCCATGAAAAGCACAAGGGCCAGCTTTTTTGCGACCATTCAGCCGAAGACGTGATCACCATGCTGTTGGCCGAGTGCGACGCGGGCGGTGTGACGCGCTGGCAGCCCTGCAGCGTTAAAAATATAGTCAAACAGGCCTCTAGCCCAGAAGATACCTGCGCAAGAGACTATCAAATCTATAGCGACCGGGGCTTGATCGAAACACCGCGGATCGTGATCGCCACCGGTGGCTTGTCGATTCCAAAGATAGGCGCAACCGACTTTGGCTACCGCATCGCCAAACAGTTCAACCTGCGCCTGGTCGAGCCGCGAGCTGCACTGGTTCCGTTGACTTTCGACGGTGCCGAGTGGGCGCCGTTTGCCGAATTGGCCGGGCTGGCGCTGCCAGTGCTGATGGAAACGGGCGCCGCCGACCCGACGCCAAAACAGCGCAAAAAGGCCACCGTTTTTGCCGAAGACCTGCTCTTCACCCACCGCGGCCTGAGCGGCCCGGCGGTGCTGCAAATTTCCAGCTACTGGCGCGAAGGCCAGAGCGTGCGTATGAACCTGGCACCGGGGCAAGACCTGCCGACGGCGCTGCTGCGCGCCAAGGCCACATCAAAAAAACTCGTTGCCAACGAACTCGCCAGCGTCGTGCCCAGCCGCCTGGCCGATGCCTGGGTCAGCAGCGACGCCGCCCTGCAGCGCCCCATCGGCGACGCCACCGACAAGTCACTGCAGACGCTGGCTGCGCGTCTGGCTGACTGGCAGATCACGCCGACCGGCACCGAAGGCTACAGAAAGGCCGAAGTTACCGCAGGCGGTGTCGATACGCGCGACCTGTCGTCGCAAACCATGGAATCAAAAGTGCCGGGCCTTTACTTCATTGGCGAGGTGGTCGACGTGACCGGCTGGCTGGGTGGCTACAACTTTCAATGGGCCTGGGCGTCAGCGTTTGCCTGTGCACAGGCGCTGATTGGGGCACAGGGCTGAACGTCTGCCACCCGCCTACTTGCCTACTTGCGTCCGACGCAATTTGCGTAAAACGTCACCGTAGCCGGCCAATCGGAAAAGATGCCGATGATGCCGACCTGTTTGTTCAGCACGTCGAGCACGCGCATCATGTCGCCTTCTTTTTTGATCGCCGAATCGAACGACTGGTAATAAAAGCCATTGTTGCCATCGGCCAGAATGCCCGAGCGCTCC
>JANPFZ010000542.1:0-1976 GCA_031423655.1 Polaromonas sp. | reverse complement strand
CGCGTCGAGCGCCAGCACCCCGTGCTCGTCCACCAGCAGCGGGTTGATGTCGAGTTCAGCCAGCCACGGCAAATCACAGGCCAGTTGCGAGACCTTGAGCAGCGTGGCCCGCAGCGCTTGCGAATCCGCTGCCGGGCGGCCCCGGTAGCGGGCCAGCAGCGGCTCCAGCCGGGATCTGGTGATCAGGTCTTGCGCCAGATTGGCATTGAGCGGCGGCAGCGCCACCGCGTGGTCCTTGCGCAACTCGACCGCTACACCGCCCTCACCGAGCAGCAGCACCGGGCCAAATACTGCATCTGTCGCAATGCCAACGATCAGCTCATGCGCGCCGGTACGCTGCACCATCGCCTGCACGTTAAAGCCCGTGATGTCGGTCTGCGGCAAAACGCGGATGACCTGCTCGCGCATTTTTGCGGCAGCGGCCATCACCTCTGAACTTGAGGCCAGATTTAAAGCCACACCGCCCACGTCGGACTTGTGGATGACCTGCGGCGAAACAATTTTCAGTGCGACCGGGTAACCGATGCGCTTGGCCGCAGCGACGGCTGCTTCGGCATTGCCGGCCAGCACGGTCGCCACCACCGGAATGCCGTAGGCCTGCAACAGCGCCTGCACTGAGGCGCCGTCAAGCCATTCGGCAGCAGTGTGCAAAGCTTTCTGGTGAATGGCCTCGGCGCTTTGCCGATCAGGTGCAAAGTCTTCCAGCGCTGTCACGGTCAGTTGCCCAAGCGCATGTTGATTGTTGGCGTAGTTGACCAGCTGCATCCACGCATCTGCCGCACGTTCGGGCGTGCTGTAGCTGGGAATGCCAGCAACAGCGCAAGCCGTGCGTGCCGACGCCACCGCGTTGCCGCCCAGCCAGCAGGTCAGCACCGGCTTGGCGGGTAGCCGCATCAGCGGCAGGCAGGCGGCTGCGATGTCACCCGCCGGAACAATCGCCGTCGGCGCATGCATGAAGAGCACGCCGTCAACCTCGCTAGAGGCCAGCAGCACCCGCAGCGCGTCCTGATAACGGACCAGCGGCGCGTCGCCAATGATGTCGACCGGATTGCCGTGCGACCAGCCGGCAGGCAGGCATTGATCAAGCGCAGCCAACGACTTTTCACTCAAGTAGGCGAGTTTGCCGCCGCCCAGCGCCAATGCATCGGCGCCTGCGGCAGTGACTCAACGTCAAGCCAGGCGAGGTCGCCATCAACGCGGTCTCGCCGCTTGTTCACCGGCCAGATAGGCCCCTTGAACCCGCCCTGCTTGAGGTTGCGCAGCACCGGCGAGCCGACGCTGCCGGGCCGGTCAGAGGCACCAATGATGGCTACCGAGGCGGGCTGAAACAAGCCTTCTAGGTTTCGTACGCTCATGGAAATACCTCCATGGTTCTACCAGTTGCCGCCAAACGCTGCAACTGGACTGACTGAAAAAGAAGATTGGAACGGCAACAAGCAAGGGGCATTTGTCGCAGATCAAAGAGTCAGGCTGATGACCCTCGCAAAATGAGATTTATTGACAAAGAGGTTTCCCATGAAAACATACGACAGCAGCCTGGCGCCCCGCTTCAGCCAGCTACTTGCCAAGCGCGAGGCCGAACTGCGCGCGATTTTGCGCAGCACAGACGACCTGCCCCGTGACGCAGGCGAGGCGGACGCGCACGATGTGACCGATTTCAAGGAAATGGCCTCGGAAGAGTCGCTGTCGGTGGTCGATGAGGCCCAAGCCATGCATGCAGCGGTGGAGCTTGAACAGGTGCTGTCCGCGCAGCAGCGCCTGGAAGACCAGCGCTATGGCCGCTGTCTGGACTGCGACAAGGCCATTGACCTGCGGCGCCTGGAGGCCCTGCCGGCTACGCCGTATTGCACCGCATGCCAGGCCATTCGAGAGCAGCCCCGTCCGCCAGCGACCCAGACCTGACAAGCGGCGCGCTTAACTGAACCGAACCGTCAAGCCTTCAAGCCGCGCCGCCAGCGGATCGTCGGCATAAATTT
>JANPFZ010000541.1:0-2172 GCA_031423655.1 Polaromonas sp. | reverse complement strand
CGGCGATCACGATGCTACGCGTAGTGAGCGTCTGCTGCAAGCCGTTGTTCAAGGCCACTTCGACCGTCCACGGATTGACGATCTTCGCGTAGCCTTCAAGCACTTCGACACCCAGGCCGGTGTAGCGTTCCACGCTGTCATGCGGCTCAATCGTGCGGATGATGCCTTCGATGCGCACCATCACCGCCTTGAAGCTGAAAGTTGGCGTTGCATCGTTCAGCCCGTATTTGCTGGCGTTCCTCACCTGGTGCGCCAGCTTCGCGCTTTTGATCAGCGCTTTGCTGGGAACGCAGCCGTAATTCAGGCAGTCGCCGCCCATCTTGTGCGACTCAATGAGCGTGACTTTGGCTTTCACGACGGCCGCGATGTAGGCCGATACCAGCCCACCGGCGCCGGCACCAATCACGATCAGATTGCGGTCAAATGTTGTGGGCTTCACGCTGGCCCAACGCGCATACACCTTGCGCTTGCGAAACGCTTCGATCACTTTGCGCGCGATCAGCGGAAAAACGCCCAGCAGCACGAACGAGCCGATCAGGCCGGGGCTCAAAATGCCCTTGAGTGAGTCGATCTTGCCCAACTGCGTGCCCGCGTTCACATACACCGCCGTGCCGGCCAGCATGCCAAGCTGGCTGACCCAGTAAAACGTGTACGTCTTCATGCGCGTCAGGCCCATGACGAGGTTGATGACGAAGAACGGCACCAGCGGCACCAGCCGCAGCGTGAAGAGATAAAACGCGCCGTCTTTTTCAATGCCCTTGTTGATTTCGGTCAAGCGCTGCGAAAACCGGTTCTGGATGCTGTCACGCAGCACGAAACGCGCGGCCAGAAAAGCCAGCGTGGCGCCTATGCAGGATGCCAACGAGACGATCAGCAGTCCCCAGCCCAGCCCGAAGATGGCCCCGCCAGCCAGTGTCAAAATCGTCGCGCCCGGAAATGACAGCGCGGTCGCTACCACGTAGATCACGAAGTAAATGCCAGACACCAGAAGCGGCTGGCGGGCATAGGTTTCTGCGAAGTTGGCCTGGCTTTGCTTGAGGTAGTCCAGGCTTAGGAAGCGACCCAGGTCGAACACGAAAAACGCAATGAGCAGCGCGATAACGGCCAGCGCGAGGGCCCATTTTTTCAGGTTCATGGGACGGGTTATGAAGTTGTTGATTGGTCGGCGCTGGCGCCGCGCTCTTACCGGAGATATCTTGCCTGGCCAGTATGCCGGTAAATAAAAGACTGACCCGCACCGAGGGATGGATAGTCCATACTGCCAGGCAAAGGAGGTGCCGGCTGCATGCTGTCGAATTCTGAATTGCTGGTGCGTCTGCGCGCAGCGCTAAGCGCCTGCGACCACCGCTGGCGTGACGTTTTGCTGGAGCCGCTGACAGACAAGGGCCTGGCGCACCATCATGTGCGGCTGGTTGGCACCGGCGCGCTGGCCCGTATCCCAAAGCAGAGCCAGCTTGGATTGGGTGCGGCTGCCAATCTGGCTTATCAGCGTGCCTGCTTTGAACGTGCTTGCGTCAATGGCTTCACGCCGCGTTTGGAGGGGGTTCTGCCGCCGTCCACTCATTTGCCGCGTGGCGCCTTGCTGGTGCAGGAAATCGTCGGTCGCAGTGTGTCGCTGCCAGCTGATTTGCAGCGCATGGCTCGCACGCTGGCTTCAGTGCATGCGCTTGCCTTGCCGCCTGCGTCAAGCAGGCAACCGTTGCTCGATGCGGTTGATCCTTTGACAGCAATGGAAGACGAGATTACTGAGCAGGCCGCGCATGTGTCGAAGGTTTCACTGGACACAGAGGTGGCCTTGACCTTGAGCCGCGAACTGGCCCGGCTGCGCCGCCTGTGCAGCGCTGCCGAGCGGCCGGAGCGCCGATTGATTGCCTTTGACGCGCATCCGGGCAACTTCATTGTTGACGGGCAAGCCAGCGCGGTGCTGGTTGATCTGGAAAAGTGCCGCTACAGCTACCCCGGGCTGGATTTGGCGCACGCCACGCTGTACACGTCCACGACATGGGACGTGGGCACGCAGGCGTCGCTCCGGGTTCGGGAACTGCTTGAGTTTTACGCAGCCTGGTCGGCTGCTGCCGGGCCGCTGGGTGCGGGCGCGCAAGCCTGGCATCTGCCGCTGCGTCGGGCCATGTGGCTGTGGTCGATCAGCTGGTGCGTGAAATGGCAGGCGCT
>JANPFZ010000540.1:0-3547 GCA_031423655.1 Polaromonas sp. | reverse complement strand
GACGACTTTCGCGAGTCGCTGCGCCGCTACAAGCCGCGCGTGTTTCTGGACGGCCAGCAGGTTGCCAGCGTGGCGGACGAGCGAGGCTTTGGCCCCGGCATCAACGCCATTGCCCTCACCTATGACTACGCGCTCAAAGCCCAGTACGCGCCGATCATGACGGCGGTGCAACACACCAGCGGCAAGCTGGTGAACCGCCTGTCGCACATCAACACCAGCGGCGGCGACCTTCTCAACAAGCTCGAAGCGGTGCGCCTGGTGTGCCAGGAAACCGGCTGCGCCCAGCGTTACCTGACGCATGATGCGTTGAACGCGATTGGTCAGGTCAGCGCACGCATTGACGATGCACGCGGCACCACGGAAAACACCGCGCGGTTTTTGAACTACCTGCACCGCGTGCAAGACCAGGATTTGACGCTGGGCATCGCCATGACGGACGCCAAGGGCGACCGCAGCAAACGCCCGCACGAACAAAGCAACGTTGACAGCTACCTGCACGTCGTCGAGCGCAATGCACTTCACAACGGCAAGCGGGGCATCATCATCAGCGGCACCAAAGCCATCGTGACCGGCGCGCCTTACATGCATGAACTGCTGGTCATGCCCTGCCGCAACATGGGCAAGGAAGACGCCGACTTTGCCGTCTGCTGCGCGGTGCCAATCGATGCGCCCGGCATCACCATCATCGCCCGCCCGGCGGGCCGCCCCGGTGAGAAAGTCGAACACGGCGCCGCGCTGTTCAGCCGCAAATACGGCCAGAGCACCGGCGTGGTGATGTTCGACAAGGTGTTCGTGCCTTATGACCACGTGTTCTACGCCGGCAATGATGGGACCTGGGAACACTCCGGCCACCTGACCTACAGCTACGCCACGCACCACCGCCACACCTGCATAGCAGCGCGTGCGGGCTTCGGTGATTTGCTGATAGGCGCCGGCGCGCTGATGTGCGAGGCGAATGGTTTTGATCCGGCGAAGGAGACGCATCTGCGCGAGCAGATGGTCGAGCTGATCACCATCACCGAGAGTTTTTACGCCTGCGGCGTGGCGGCCAGCGTGTACGGCAAGCCTGACGAACACAGTAAAACTTTCATGCCCGACCCGGTGTTTTCCAACATCGGCAAGCTGCTACTGGCGACCAAGATTTACGACATGCACCGCATTGCGCATTACGTCAGCGGCGGGCTGATCGTCACCCTTCCCGGCCCGGACGAAGACCACAACCCTGAGACCGGCGCGAAGCTGTCTGAAGTGCTGCGCGCCAACCCGGATGTGCCGTACGAGCAGCGCATCGAGACCGCACGGTTTATTGAAGACCTGACGGCTGGCTACCAGGGCGGCTGGTACAGCGTGATCAGCCTGCATGGCGGCGGCTCACCGGCGGCGATGAAGCAGGAAATTTATCGCAACTACCCGATTGGCTCGAAAGTGGAACTGGTCGAACGCATTCTGGAACGCGGCGTTGCTGGTGAAGGCGTGCGGCACGACCCGAACCGCGCCATCACGAAAAACCGCCAGCCCGGCAAATGCTGCGACACCGGCTGCACGACGCCCGGCCAGCCGGTGATGATTGATTTGCCTTCGGTAGAGGCCACCTTGCCTTCAAAACGGCAAGGTTGAGTATCAAATAAGGCTGTAGCCCAGGCAATACCTGGTTAAGCAGCTATAAATTAAATAGCTAAACATCAAGAATAAGACGCTACTTGACCGGCGCTTCGGCAAACTTCAGCACATGCGTGGCATGAAGTGTTTCAGCCAGAAAGCACAGCAGCGCCAGCAGAAATGCCAGCACGCCGCCGAGAAAGCACACGCTGGCGATTTTCAGGCTGCGCAGCTCGGCCGTTTCGCCCAGAAACAGCAGGATGATCGTCACGCCGATCAGCATCGAACACAGCGTGAGCAGCGCGATGCAGCCATTGACGAACCGGCCGCGTTGGCGCAACTGCCGCAGCTCGGCGTACATGCGCGCGGCTTTTGCGGCTTCGACACTGCCGGTTTCCAGCCGGGTTTCAAGATCCCGTGCCCGGTCGATGATGCGCGCCAGTCGGCCGACCACGGCGGCGATCATGCCCGACACCGCCGTTAGCAGGAAAACCGGCGCAATGGCCAGCTGAATGCCGTGACTGACAGTTGAAATATCTGGCGCAAAGATCATGCGAGTGTGTCCTGTGTCGGTAGATCAGTTTTTATCAATCCAACTCCCTCTCCCGCTGGAGGAGGGTTGGGGTGGGGGCGGGTTGAAAGGCTGACCTGAAAAGCAAACTTCCGCACACGCAGCGAGGAGCCCCCATCCCGGCCTCGGGGTCGGGGTCGGTGCCAGAGGCATGCGACTCTTGGCCCCGTCCAGTGCCGCGCAGGCGGCACTGGAGCCGCGGGTCTCAGCCCCAGAGGCGGGAAGGAGAAAAACAAAGCTGGCGACCTGTTCGCTTCAACTTAAAACGAATAACTTCCCGTCGCCGACAGCAAATAGGTACGCCCGGCAGCGGGTTCAAAAAACCTGTTGTTGCCTTCGTTGACGATGACCGATCCGGCGTACTTTTTGTCCATCAAATTGTCAATGCGCGCCGTGGTCGCAAAGCGCCATTTGCCCGCCATGAACACGTAGCCAACATGCGCTGCGGTGATGAAGTAAGAACCCGCCGCGTCGCTGTTGGCGTCATTGACGGGCACGCTGCTCAGGTAACGCGCTTCGACGCCGCCACGCCAGCCCTGGGCCGGACGCCAGCCCGCCTCAAGCGCCAGTGACGAACGTGCGATGCCGGGGATGCGGTTGCCAGCAGGCACGGCCACGTTCGGTGTGGCGCAGGGTGCGGCCACACAGGTGAGGAAGGCGTCTCGGTATCGCGCGTCAAGCCAGGTGTAGGAAAGCTGTGCCAGCCAGTTTTGCGGCAGCGACAGGCTCGATGCCAACTCGAATCCCTGGCGACGTGTGGCGCCCGCATTTTGAAACGTGCTGCGGCCACCCAGGTTAGTCTGCGTGACGATTTCATCGCGCGTGGCGGTGTGAAAAACGGCCGCAGTTGTTTCCACGCGCGTGGCGCTGCCCGCTGGTGTGCGCCATTTCACGCCGGCTTCGACGTTGTTGCTGCGGGACGGTTTCAGGTTGAAGTTCAGCCCGGTGCCGCCGCTGGCGCGGTATGCAATCTCGTTGAAGGTCGGCGTTTCGAACCCCTTGCCGGCCGATACGTAGTAACGCTGGTCGGGCGTGGCCGCGTAAGTCACCCCGGCTACGGGCAAGGTGGCGCTGTATTTCGCGCTGCCGCTGTCGTCGCGATTGGTGCCGACGATGTACTGGTCAGCCGAATCAAAGCTGACGCTACTTCGCCGAATGCCGGCGTTGACGGTCCACTTCGGGTCGATCTTCCAGGTTGCCTGCGCGTACGGGTCGAGGTTGTCGGCGCGATTGGTTTCGTTGCGGCGCAGGTTGCCCTGCACGCCAAGCACCTGGCTGGCGCCTGTACCGGTGAAGTTTTGAAAGCCGCGCCTCTGCTCGCGCAGCGTGTCATACGACAGGCCCGCGACCACTTCCAGCGGGCGTTCGGCCAAGGAC
>JANPFZ010000539.1:0-8863 GCA_031423655.1 Polaromonas sp. | reverse complement strand
ATACGGGAAGCCAAAATGCTCGCCTTTCGTCTTGACCACATTGAGTTCGTCGTGGGGCAAGTCTGTGCCCATCCAGTCGCGGCCGTGGTCGGTGAACCAAAGCTGCTTGGTCACCGGGTGGAAATCCATGCCGACGCTGTTGCGAACGCCTTGCGCATAATTTTCAATGCTGCCGGTTTTCGGATCAACGCGGACGATGGACGCCTCGTTGTAGGTCGGCATCGTGATGTTTTGCGGCGAGCCGATGTTGAAGTAGAGCTTGCCGTCGGGGCCCATGCTCATGTACTTCCAGAAATGGCCCGGCTGGTTGGTCGGGTCGAGGTTGTCAATCACCACCTGGCCTTCGCCGGGGTTGTCGAGTTTCGATTCGACGTTGTCGTAACGCATGATGCGGTGGCGTTCGGCCACGTACAGCGTGCCCTTGTCGAAGACGATGCCGTTCGGTGCCTTCATGCCCTTGAGCAGCGTTTTGACTTCGCGCTTGCCGCCGTTGTCAACAATGGCGTAAACATTGGCCAGATTGCGGTTGCTGACGAATACGGTGCCCTTGTCGCCTAGTGCGAGCGACCGCGCTTCCGGCACGCCATCAGCCCAAACCTCGATCTTGAAACCTTCCGGCACAGTCAGTTTGCTGACCGGCAGTTCGCTGGCCGGTCGTCCGGTGAAATGCGGCGCGAAGGGGTGAAGTGGCGATTTTTCCTGCTCGGCGGACATGCCCTGTTTCCACGGTGGCGGCGCGGCGGCGGCCACTGGTGCAGCGGGTGCCTGGGCAATCGCCGTGCCGGCAATACTGGCCAGTAGCGCGGTGCCGAAAATTTTCTTGAAACGCATGGTGTCTGTCTCCGGTTTGTTATCCCATCACACGTCATCGCATGACTCGGGTCACCGAATAATAGGTGTACTTAGTGCAATGCGGCTGATGTTCTGGTCACACTTCTGTCCGGGTTTACGCCTAAGAAAAACTGAATTTCCGCCGCGCTGGTGTTGAGAGAGCGTCGCCTGTTCAGGCCGAACGCCCGTCGGCGGCCGCTTCCAGTCCGTTGGCGAAGTGCTCGCGCATACGCGCCGCGGCTGCACCGGCGTCTCTTGCGCACAGCGCCGCCATGACCGCGCGGTGTTCAGCCAACGATTCTTCAGTGCGCCCTGCTTTCAGCAACGAGTTGTGGCGGTTCAGCTTCATCACCTTGCGCAGGTCCGCCACCATCTGGTCGCGCCAGCGGTTGTCGGCAATTGCCAGCAGGCGCATATGGAAGCGTTCGTTGATGTCGAAAAAGCGCGTACGGTTGCTGATGGACTTTTCGAGGTCGAGCTGCAGACCTTGCAACTCCGTCAGTTCGGCATCGGTCGCCTTGACAGCGACCACGCTCGCTGCGTCGCTTTCCAGCAGGCTGAGCAGGTGATAGACGTCGCTCAGGTCTTTTTCATCGACCTCGGTCACATAAGCGCCGCGGCGCATTTTCATGGTAACCAATCCCTCGGCTGCCAGCACCTTCAGCGCTTCGCGCAGCGGTGTGCGGCTGATGCCGTATTCGCTGGAAATTAACAGCTCATCAATCCAGGCGCCGGGTTGCAACTCACGACTGAAAATGCGCTGGCGCAGCAACTCGGACACCTCTTCGTAAAGGGCGCGGGGCTTCAAATGCAGCTGAGCAGTGGGCGCGTTCATGGAAAAGGATTTAAAAAGGCAGGATGAAGTGGTGGCAACGACGGTTTCTGGCCCGCAGTTTACACGAAACTGACTTCCTAATTTATAATTATGAATGCTGATCAGTGCTAAGATCAAGGCCATGAAAGACGAATTCAAGCCTGCAAGCCTTGCCGACTGGCAAAAATCCGCCGCCAAGTCCGCCCCTGGCGGCGCTACAGAAGCGCTGAATTGGCACACGCCAGACGGCATCACCGTCAAGCCGCTTAACACCGCTGAAGACATAGCCGGGCTGCCGCACACCAACACGCTGCCGGGCTTCGAGCCCTTCATTCGCGGCCCGCAGGCGACGATGTATGCGGTGCGGCCGTGGACCATCAGGCAGTACGCCGGGTTTTCAACGGCCGAAGAATCGAATGCTTTTTATCGCAAGGCCCTCGCCGCCGGCGGGCAGGGTGTGTCGGTCGCATTCGATCTGGCCACGCACCGAGGCTACGACAGCGACCATCCGCGCGTGACGGGTGACGTCGGCAAGGCCGGCGTGGCGATTGATTCGGTCGAGGACATGAAGATCTTGTTCGACCAGATCCCCCTGGACAAGGTGAGCGTGTCGATGACGATGAACGGCGCGGTGCTGCCGGTGCTGGCAGGCTACGTGGTGGCCGCCGAAGAACAGGGCGTGGCGCAAGAGCAATTGAGCGGAACCATTCAGAACGACATTCTGAAAGAGTTCATGGTGCGCAACACCTACATCTACCCGCCAGCACCCAGCATCCGCATCATTGGCGACATCATTGAATACACGGCCAAACACATGCCGAAATTCAATTCAATCTCGATCAGCGGCTACCACATGCAGGAAGCCGGCGCCAACCAGGCGCTGGAGCTGGCCTTCACGCTGGCCGACGGAAAAGAGTACGTCAAGACCGCTATCAACAAAGGACTGGACGTCGACGGCTTTGCAGGGCGGCTCAGCTTTTTCTGGGCCATTGGCATGAACTTCTATCTCGAGGTGGCCAAGATGCGCGCCGCGCGGCTGCTGTGGTGCCGCATCATGAAAGGCTTCGATGCGAAGTCACCCAAGTCCTTGATGCTGCGTACGCACTGCCAGACCAGTGGCTGGAGCCTGACCGAGCAGGACCCGTACAACAACATCGTTCGCACCACCATTGAGGCGATGGCGGCGGTGTTTGGCGGTACGCAAAGCCTGCACACCAATTCATTCGACGAAGCGATTGCGCTGCCGACCGAGTTCAGCTCGCGCATCGCCCGCAACACGCAGCTCATCATTCAGGAAGAAACGCACATTGGCGCGGTGGTGGATCCTTGGGCCGGCAGCTACATGATGGAAAAGCTGACGCAGGACATGGCCGATGCCGCCTGGAAGATCATTGAAGAAGTCGATGCCATGGGCGGCATGGTCAAGGCGGTTGACAGCGGCTGGGCCAAGCTGAAAATCGAAGCGGCAGCGGCTGAAAAGCAGGCGCGTATCGACAGTGGCAAAGACGTGATCGTCGGCGTCAATAAATACAAACTGAAGAGCGAAGACGCGATTGAGTCACGCAGCATTGACAACGTGGCGGTGCGCGACGGGCAGATCGCGCGGCTACAAGAAATAAAGAAAAAACGCAATACAGCCCAGGTAAAGCGTGCGCTGGCTGCTATTAAATCTGCAGCAGAAGACAACTCGGGTAATCTGCTGGACCTGTCGATTCAGGCGGTTCGTGCGCGAGCCACGGTGGGTGAAATCAGCGACGCGCTGGAAGCCGTGTACGGCCGCCACCGCGCCGACACGCAAAAGGTGACCGGTGTGTATGCAGCTGCCTATGACTCGGCCGAAGGCTGGGAAACCCTGAAGTCCGAGATCAACGCTTTCGCTGAAGCCGAAGGACGTCGGCCCCGCGTGATGATCTCAAATCTGGGCCAGGACGGCCATGACCGGGGCGCAAAAGTTGTCGCCACCGCGTTTGCCGATCTGGGCTTCGATGTTGACATGGGCCCGCTGTTCCAGACCCCCGAGGAATGCGCCCGGCAAGCGATTGAAAACGACGTACACGCGGTCGGCGTTTCCACGCTGGCAGCGGGGCATAAAACGCTGGTCCCGGCGATCATTGAAGAGCTTCAGCGCCAGGGCGCCGACGACATCATTGTGTTTGTCGGCGGCGTGATCCCCCGGCAGGACTACGAGATGCTGTACGAGGCGGGCGTCAAAGGAATTTACGGGCCGGGCACGCCGATTCCGGCGAGTGCCAAGGATGTGCTGGAGCAGATTCGGGCTGCGCTGAAGTGACCTTTGTTTTCACTCGTTCGGAATCTCGGAAACCGTTCGGGCTGAGCTTGTCGAAGCCGCCTGTCCTGAGCGGAGTCGAAGGAAGCTTGTCGAAGCCTCTCAGTCAATTCCTGGTCTGACTATGCTGGAATTTTTAGCCACTGCCTTGAACGGTAAGTTGCCAGAATGGATATCTGCAGTTGGAGCGCTGGCTGCCGTACTTGGCGTGGGGTTCGTCTGGAAACAGATTAAGTTGACCAAAGAAATTGCGCAGCTCGAATTTGAAGACGGACTTGCCAAAGAATACCGGGAACTCGCAAGTCGTATTCCGACGAAGGCTCTGCTTGGGGCTGGACTCTCGCCGAAGGAATACAAAGATACGTTCGACGAGCTTTTCCGGTATGTCGACCTAAGCAACGAGCAGATAAGTCTTCGTTCGAGAGACAGAATCAGGGACGAAACCTGGAGTCAATGGTTGCAAGGAATCAAATTCAACATGAGGCTTCCTGCCTTCCATCGCGCTTGGATGGACATTCAGAAGGCGGTTCCGACCCAGTTTTCAGAGCTAAGAGATTTATTGAGTCCAGATTTCGGCGACGATCCGAAAGTGTGGAAGAAAGAAGATCTTCCTTGAAGTCCTTCTACGTTTACATACTTCTTTGCGGTGATGGCACGTACTACACGGGTCAAACCGATGATCTGGTGTCACGGTTGCAGCAGCATTACGTGGGAGATACCAGCTACACCGCAACACGCAAACCTGCTGAGCTCGTCTGGCAAGGCGAATTTGAAACTCGTGAAGGCGCTATTGCCTTTGAGCAGCAAATAAAAGGCTGGTCGCGGGCGAAGAAAGAAGCCTTGATCGCCGGGGATTGGAGTCGAATTCAGGACCTCGCCAGATCAAAAACCAAATCCGTTCACCCTGAGCCTATCGAAGGGCAACAGAGGCTTCGACAGGCTTCCTTCGACTCCGCTCAGGACAGGCGGCTTCGGCAAGCTCAGCCCGAACGGGTGGGGATGCACGCGCATAACCTTACCGAGGGGATTTTGCAGGGCGATTCCGTGGCTCAACGCCGCGCCATCGCCAAAGCCATCACGCTACTCGAATCTACCCGCGCTGACCACCGCGCTCAGGGCGATGAATTGCTCACCGCACTTCTTCCACGCACGGGTCAATCATTTCGACTCGGCATCAGCGGTGTGCCCGGTGTTGGCAAGTCCACCTTTATTGAAGTGCTGGGCCTGTACCTGATTGCGCAAGGGCACCGCGTCGCCGTGCTCACCATCGACCCGTCATCCACGGTTTCAGGGGGCTCCATCCTGGGCGACAAGACGCGCATGGAAATGCTCTCGGTCCACGAAAAAGCCTATATTCGCCCCAGCCCCAGCAGCGGCACCTTGGGCGGCGTCGCCGAGAAAACCCGTGAAGCCATGCTGGTCTGCGAGGCGGCGGGTTACGACGTGGTGATTGTTGAAACTGTGGGCGTGGGCCAGAGCGAGACCGCCGTGGCCAACATGACCGATATGTTCGTATTGATGCAGCTGCCCAACGCGGGCGACGACCTGCAGGCGATCAAAAAAGGCGTGATGGAGCTGGCTGATCTAGTCATCATCAACAAGGCTGACATTGACGCCGATGCGGCCCTGCGTGCGCAGGCGCAGATCACGTCAGCGATGCGGCTGTTTGGCCTGGTCAACAACGCGATGGGTAGCGCCCAGGCCGCAAATTACGACACGGTCTGGCACCCGCAAGTAATTCAGCTCAGCGCGCTGCAGAACAAGGGGGTCGATGCCTTTTGGGCGACGGTCAAGCAGTTTCAAAGCCTGCAAACTGCCAACGGCAAGCTGGCTGCGCGTCGTCAGCACCAGTCGCTCGCGTGGATGTGGGAGCGTATTGAAGCCGGTCTGCGGCAAGCCTTCAAGCACGACCCGGCGGTCAGTGCCTTGCTTCCAGGAATGCTGGTTGAAGTCGAAAGCGGACGGCTTCCCGCCTCAACTGCAGCACGAAATCTGCTTTTAGCCCATACAGAACGTGCGCAAGCAGCTATTAAATAAATAGCATATTGAAGAACAAATGAAAGCGACTCATGCAGGAAATTCTCGAACAACTTGAAAAAAAACGCGCAGCTGCACGACTCGGTGGCGGGCAAAGGCGCATCGACGCGCAGCACGGCAAAGGCAAACTCACCGCGCGGGAGCGGCTGGAACTGCTGCTTGACGAGGGCACGTTCGAAGAGTGGGACATGTTCGTTGAACACCGCTGCCACGACTTTGGCATGCAGGACTTGCGGGTGCCAGGCGACGGCGTGGTGACCGGCTACGGCATGATCAATGGGCGCCTGGTCTTCGTTTTTAGTCAAGACTTCACCGTCTTCGGCGGTGCGCTCAGTGAGGCGCATGCCGAAAAAATCTGCAAGGTGATGGACCAGGCGATGAAGGTCGGCGCCCCGGTCATCGGCCTCAACGACTCGGGCGGCGCGCGCATTCAGGAAGGCGTTGCGTCACTCGGTGGTTATGCCGATGTGTTCCAGCGCAACGTGATGGCCAGCGGCGTGATTCCGCAGATCAGCATGATCATGGGGCCGTGCGCCGGCGGCGCGGTGTATTCGCCCGCGATGACCGACTTCATCTTCATGGTGAAAGATTCGAGCTACATGTTCGTCACGGGGCCGGAAGTCGTCAAGACGGTGACGCACGAAGAAGTCACGGCCGAAGAACTCGGCGGCGCCATCAGCCACACGACGCGCAGCGGCGTCGCTGACCTGGCGTTTGACAACGATGTGGAAGCGCTCTTGATGCTGCGCCGCCTCTACAACTACCTGCCGCTGAACAACCGCGAAAAGGCGCCGGTGCGACCGAATGCTGATCCGGCTGGCCGCATGGACTTGAGTCTGGACACGCTGGTGCCCGAAAACGCTAACAAGCCCTATGACATGAAGGAGCTGATCATCAAGACGGTCGATGACGGCGACTTCTTCGAGATCCAGCCCGAGTACGCAAAAAACATCATCATCGGCTTCGCCCGCATGGAAGGCCAGAGCATTGGCATCGTCGCCAACCAGCCACTGGTGCTGGCCGGTTGTCTTGACATCAAAAGCTCGATCAAGGCGGCACGCTTCGTGCGGTTTTGCGATGCGTTCAACATCCCGGTGATCACGTTTGTCGACGTGCCCGGCTTCATGCCCGGCACCAGCCAGGAATACGGCGGCATCATCAAGCACGGCGCCAAGCTGCTGTATGCGTATGCCGAATGCACAGTGCCGAAAATCACCGTCATCACGCGTAAGGCGTACGGCGGCGCGTACGACGTGATGAGCTCCAAACACCTGCGCGGCGACGTCAACTTCGCCTGGCCGAATGCCGAAATTGCCGTGATGGGCGCCAAGGGCGCGGTGGAAATCATCTTCCGCGAAGACAAGGGTGATCCTGCGAAATTAGCGGCCAAGGAAGCAGAGTACAAAGCCCGCTTTGCCAACCCGTTTGTCGCGGGGGCACGGGGCTTTATTGACGATGTGATCCTGCCGCATGAGACGCGCAGACGCATTTGCCGGTCGCTGGTCATGCTGCGTGACAAGAAGCTTGAGAATCCTTGGCGCAAGCACGGGAATATTCCGCTGTGACGACTTTTGAATTTACGTTATGCGCCTTGTGGGGGAGTGGGTTGGCTACGCGTTTTGCTTCGTGTCCCCCGGCCTTCGGCCTCCTCCTTGACCTACGCAAAATGCGTAACCAACCCGCTCTTACTCTTATTGAGCTGGGTTCAGTGGCTCTAAAAAACACACTAGCTGTAGCAAGGGCGCGGCGTGTCTGTCGCAGCGAAGTCAAGGAGAAGCCCAAAGGGCGGGGGACATTCGCGGAGGCAGATACGCCATGCCCCTTGCGGATTCAGAAGCCTACAACGCCGTGAAGCTCGCCAGTAAAAATTGATGCGAAAGTAAATGTATGTTCACAAAAATCCTCATAGCCAACCGCGGTGAAATCGCCTGCCGCGTTATCCTTACGGCCCGCAAGATGGGCATCCAAACCGTTGCGGTGTATTCCGATGCGGACAAGGATGCACGGCATGTCGAACTTGCCGACGAAGCCGTCAACATCGGCCCGGCGCCGAGTCGCGACAGCTATCTGCAGGCCGAGAAAATCATCGCGGCGTGCAAGCAGACCGGCGCGCAGGCGGTGCATCCGGGCTACGGCTTTCTGAGCGAGAACGCGGGCTTCGCCAAGCGCGTCGAGGAAGAAGGCATCATCTTCATCGGCCCCAAGCACTATTCCATCGCTGCGATGGGCGACAAGATCGAGTCGAAAAAGCTCGCTGGTGCTGCGGGTGTGAGCTGCATCCCTGGTGTGAATGACGCGATTGAAACAGCTGAACGCGCCGTGGAGATTGCGCAGGGCATCGGCTACCCGGTGATGATCAAGGCCAGCGCGGGCGGCGGTGGCAAGGGCTTGCGCGTGGCCTTCAATAAGAAGGAGGCATTTGAAGGCTTTACCTCGTGCCGCAACGAGGCGCGCAACAGCTTTGGCGACGACAGGGTGTTCATCGAAAAGTTTGTCGAGGAACCGCGCCACATCGAGATTCAACTGATCGGCGACAGCCAGGGTAACGTGCTGTATTTGAACGAGCGCGAGTGCTCGATTCAGCGCCGGCACCAAAAGGTGATTGAAGAGGCGCCGTCGCCCTTCATCAGTGACGCGACGCGCAAGGCCATGGGCGAGCAGGCGGTGCAACTGGCCAAGGCCGTGAAGTACCAAAGCGCCGGCACGGTCGAGTTTGTCGTCGGCAAGGACCAGAGCTTTTACTTTCTGGAAATGAACACACGCCTGCAGGTCGAGCATCCGGTGACCGAATGCATCACGGGGCTGGACCTGGTCGAATTGATGATTCGTGTCGCGGCGGGCGAGCCGCTACCGTTGGCGCAAAAAGACGTGCAGCGCAACGGCTGGGCGATGGA